>NZ_BAAAOS010000019.1:261117-369035 GCF_039530625.1 Kribbella sancticallisti
GGAGGCTGCTGGGTCACGATCGCTGGCCGTCGAGCCGGGGGTGGCTGGGCCGGCTGGGGTGCCGCTCGTGGCGGGCTGGCTGGGTGGGCTGCTGGGGGAATGGTCGGAGGTTCTGCTGGCTGGGGTGTCGCGTGTACCGGACCGGTTGGCTGGGCTCCTAGGGGGATGGCCCGAGGACCTGCTGGGCGGGTGGAGGGTGGGGTGGGTCCTGTTGGGGGGTCTGGGGTCGTGGTGTGGGGGAGCAGGCGGATGGGGTGGTCGGGGAGGAGTGACAGGGGGTTTTGGTACTCGGTTGCTTTGAGGAGGCCCCAGTGGAGGCAGGGGTGGGGTGGGCAGTGGGTGCCGGCTGCTGAGAGGTGGGCGATGGGGGTGCCGGGGGCGACTGGGGTGCCGACCGGGAGTTGAGGGATCACGGGCTCGTAGGTCGTGCGGAGTTGGCCGTGGGTGACGACGATGACGCCGCGGCCGGCGAGCGTGCCGGAGTACGTGATGGTGCCGGGGGTGGCGGAGAGGACCTGTTGGCCGGTGGTGCCGGCCAGGTCGACGCCGCGGTGGCCGGGGAGCCAAGGTTTGGCGGGAAGGTCGAAGCCGCGGACGACCTCGGGGCGTGGGTGCAGCGGCCAGACGGCGTCGGGGGGTTCGGTGACGGAGGCCGGGCGGGCCTGTAGCTCGGTGGTGGCGGCTGGGCGTGCCTGTAGCTCGGTGGTGGAGGCTGGGCGTGCCTGTAGCTCGGTGGTGGAGGCTGGGCGTGCCTGTAGCTCGGTGGTGGAGGCCGGGTGGGCCTGTAGCTCGGTGGCGGAGGCTGGGTGGGTTGGGGACAGCCAGGTGGCGGTCGCCATGGTGAGGAAAGTGGCGGCGGTGAGGGCGTGTGGGAGCGTCTTGGCGGGAGGAAAGTCGGCGGGGAAGAGCCGGTGGGGTGGCCGGTGGGGTGTGGGGTGGGGGTTCATGCCTGAGAAGGTGCCGGGAAGCGGGGGTTTCGCAGCCGGGAAGTTGGTGGCTGTGGACAAGTGGGGCCGGTTCGCGTATCGCGGCTGGTCTCCCGTAGACTTTCGGTGGCGTCTCACGTGAGTGGGACGACTTCGCACGCCCGTATTCCGGAAGCTGACAGCAGGTGACGAGCCTGATGGCGGTCGGCGGGCGCACCTCTCGGTCCTGGGTTCACCCGGGATTGGTGCGCGCGGGCGTCAGGCGCGGCGGACCGTCCCGGTCCGGCGCGGGACAACCGAGACAGGCGTCTCCGGCTGAGCCGGAGCGCGACAGGAGGAACACCTCATGGCCGTCGTGACCATGAAGCAGCTGCTCGAGAGCGGCGTCCACTTCGGGCACCAGACCCGTCGCTGGAACCCCAAGATGAAGCGATTCATCTTCACCGAGCGCAACGGCATCTACATCATCGACCTGCAGCAGTCGCTGTCGTACATCGACCGCGCCTACGAGTTCGTCCGGAGCACCGTCGCCTCCGGCGGCGCGATCCTGTTCGTCGGCACCAAGAAGCAGGCCCAGGAAGCGATCGCCGAGCAGGCGACCCGGGTCGGCATGCCCTACGTGAACCAGCGCTGGCTGGGCGGCATGCTCACCAACTTCCAGACCGTCAACAAGCGGCTCCAGCGGCTCAAGGAGCTCGAGCTGCTGGACTTCGACGACGTCGCGGCCTCCGGTGTCACCAAGAAGGAGCTGCTGCAGAAGCGTCGCGAGCACGACAAGCTGCTCAAGACCCTCGGCGGTATCCGTGACATGGCCCGCGTTCCGGCCGCCGTCTGGATCGTCGACACCAAGAAGGAGCACCTCGCCGTCGACGAGGCGCGCAAGCTGAAGCTGCCGATCATCGGCATCCTGGACACCAACTGCGACCCGGACGAGGTCGACTTCCCGATCCCGGGCAACGACGACGCGATCCGTTCGGTCGGCCTGCTGACCCGCGTGGTCGCCGACGCCGTCGCCGACGGTCTGATGTCGCGCGGTGGCCAGGGTGCGGCCGCGGCCGGCGAGGAGCTGGGTGCCGAGGAGCCGCTGGCTGCCTGGGAGCGCGAGCTGCTGGAGAGCCAGAACGGCGCCACCACCGAGGCGAAGGCCGCTGAGGCGCCTGCCGCCGAGGCTCCGGCTGCCGAGGCGCCCGCTGCCGAAGCGCCTGCCGCTGAGGCTCCGGCCGCCGCGGCGGACGCGGTTGCCGAGCAGCCGCCGGTGGCGGAGTCCGCCGCGGTCGCCGAGACGATCGCGAAGGCCGACGACACCCCGGTCGAGGGCGCCGAGGCGCCGAAGACCGAGGCCTGATCGGTCTGTAGCCGCCGGGCGCAGGAGCTGGCCCCCGTACTGCGGAGGCCGGCGGCGGCGCCCGGCGACGAGCAACCGCCGGCCCCCGGCCGGGCAGCGAGCAAAGCCCGGCCCCGGCCGGACGGCGATCGAAGACCCGGCCCGACCGCCGGAAGCGACCAAGCCCCGGCCCAACCGCCGGACGCGATCAGTCGCCGGGCTCCGGCCCGGGCGGCGACAACCCACCAGCTGACGCACCACTCAAGACGAGAGATCGAGGAATGGCGAACTACACCGCCGCTGACGTGAAGAAGCTCCGCGACGCCACCGGCGCGGGCATGATGGACGCGAAGAAGGCGCTCGAGACCACCGACGGCGACTTCGACAAGGCGATCGAGGAGCTGCGCATCCACGGCGCGGCCAAGGCCGCCAAGCGTGGCGCCGAGCGCTCCGCCACCAACGGCCTGGTGGCCGCGGCGGAGAACGCGATGGTCCAGCTGAACTGCGAGACCGACTTCGTCGCCAAGAACGAGCAGTTCCAGCAGCTCGCGGCCGACATCGTCGCGCACGCCTCGGCCAGCAAGGTCGGCGACGTCGAGGGTCTGCTCGGCGAGAAGCTGGCCGACGGCAAGAGCGTCGCCGAGAACATCGAGGCCTTGGCCGCGGTGATCGGCGAGAAGCTCGAGCTCGGCAAGGTCGCCGTCTTCGACGGCAAGGTCGCCGCGTACATGCACAAGCGTGCCGCCGACCTGCCGGCCCAGGTGGGCGTGCTGGTCGAGTTCGAGGGCGACAACATCGACGCCGCCCGCGGCGCGGCCATGCAGGCCGCCGCGATGCGCCCGCTGTACACCACCCGCGACGAGGTCCCGGCCGAGACGGTCGAGAGCGAGAAGCGGATCGCCGAGGCGACCGCCCGCGAGGAGGGCAAGCCGGAGCAGGCGCTGCCGAAGATCGTCGAAGGCCGGGTGAACGGCTTCTTCAAGGACGTCGTGCTGCTCGAGCAGGCGTCGGTCCAGGAGAGCAAGAAGACCGTGAAGGCCGTGCTGGACGAGGCCGGCGTGACCGTCAAGCGGTTCGCTCGCTTCGAGGTCGGAGCCTGACGGCTCAGCGACCACTGCTAGGCAAGACAATCGACGAGGAGGCCGGAGTCGTGACGGAAACCCTGGGTACCGAGACGAATCCGGCCTCTTCGCCGTTCGATCCGGCCTATCACCGGGTGCTGCTGAAGCTGTCGGGTGAGGTGTTCGGCGGCGGCAAGCTCGGCGTCGACCCCGACGTGGTGAACTCGATCGCCAAGCAGATCGCCGAGGTGGTCCGGGCCGGAGTACAGGTCGCCGTGGTGGTCGGCGGCGGCAACTTCTTCCGCGGCGCCGAACTGCAGCAACTGGGGATGGAGCGCAACCGCGCCGACTACATGGGCATGCTCGGCACGGTGATGAACTGCCTGGCGCTGCAGGACTTCCTGGAGAAGCTGGGCGTCGAGACCCGGGTCCAGACGGCGATCACGATGGGTCAGGTCGCCGAGCCCTACATCCCGCGCAAGGCGGACCGGCACCTGGCCAAGGGCCGGGTGGTGATCTTCGGTGCCGGGTCCGGCATGCCGTACTTTTCCACCGACACCGTCGCCGCCCAGCGCGCGCTGGAGATCGGCGCCGAGGCGCTGCTGATGGGCAAGCAGGGCGTCGACGGGGTCTACGACTCCGACCCGAAGAAGAATCCCGACGCGGTCAAGTTCGACCAGCTGTCGTACGACGACTTCCTGGCCCGCGGGCTGCGGGTCGCCGACGCGACCGCGATCAGCCTGGCCCGCGACAACGCGCTGCCGATCGTCATCTTCGGTCTCGAGGAGGGCAACATCGCCCGCGTCGTCCGGGGCGAGAAGATCGGTACGGTCGTCTCACCGGGTCAGTAGCCCGTTGCACTAAGATCGCGGCCAACACACGGGCCGATGTCCGTTATCTGGTAAACCAGCGTTCGTAGGGTTGGAGCGGCCGCACTGACGCGGCCCCGAGGAAGCGAGGAATGTCGTGATCGACCAAGCACTCCGCGAAGCCGAGCAGAAGATGGCGAAGGCCGTGGAGGTCGCCAAGGACGACTTCGCCGCGATCCGCACCGGCCGGGCGCACCCGCAGATGTTCGCCGGCATCGTCGCCGACTACTACGGCAGCCCGACGCCGTTGCAGCAGCTGGCGGGTTTTCAGGTCCCGGAGCCCCGCACGGTGCTCATCTCGCCGTACGACAAGGGCGCGATGGCGGCGATCGAGAAGGCGATCCGCGACTCCGACCTGGGTGTGAACCCGGGCAACGACGGCTCGGTGATCCGGGTCGTGATGCCGCAGCTCACCGAGGAGCGGCGCAAGGAGTACATCAAGGTCGCCAAGACCAAGGCCGAGGAGGCCAAGGTCTCGGTGCGCAACATCCGCCGGCACGCCAAGGACGAGGTCGACAAGACCGTCAAGGGCGGCGACGTGGGCGAGGACGAGGGCAAGAGTGCTGAGAAGCGGCTCGATGGGATGACGAAGAAGTACGTCGACTCCATCGACGACCTGCTCAAGCACAAGGAAGCCGAACTGCTCGAGGTGTGATGGGCGTCGACCAGAGCACGCCCGTGCCGAGCCGGGCCGGGCGGAATCTGCCTGCCTCCATCGCGGTCGGACTCGCTCTCGGTGCGGTGATCGTCGGTTCGCTCTACTGGCAGAAGGTGCTCTTCATCTTCGTCGTGCTGGCCGCCGTCCTGGTGGCCGTCGACGAACTGGTGCGGGTCTTCCACACCAGCGGCGCGAAGCTGTTCCGGATCCCGCTGTTCGCCGGTACGACGGCGATGGTCGTCGCCGCGTACTTCGGGGGGCCGCTGGCCCTGCTGGTCGCGTTGGCCCTCTCGGTGCTGGCGACGATCTTCTGGCGGATGCCCCGCGGTGCGATCGGATTCGTCCGGGACGCCACCACCAGCGTGTTCCTGATCGCGTACGTGCCGATGCTGGCCGCGTTCGCGATCCTGCTGGTGCAGCCGGAGGCGGACGGCCCCGAGCGGGTGGTGACGTTCTTCCTCGTCGTGGTGGCCAGCGACGTCGGCGGCTATGTGGTCGGTGTGCTCTTCGGCAAGCACCCGATGGCACCGACGATCAGCCCGAAGAAGTCCTGGGAAGGGTTCACCGGCTCGACGCTGGCCTGTGTCGGCGCCGGGATCGGGTCCGTGGTGTGGCTGCTCGACGGTCACTGGTGGGTCGGCGCGATCGTCGGCGCGGTCGCGGTACTGACCGCGACGGTGGGCGATCTGGCCGAGTCGATGATCAAGCGCGATCTCGGCATCAAGGACATGTCGAACCTGCTGCCGGGTCACGGTGGCGTGATGGACCGGCTGGATTCCTTGCTGGCAACGGCTCCCGCGGTCTGGTTGCTGCTGCATCTACTCGTTTGACCTCGCCCCGCCGGTGGGGGTTGGCTGACGGTATGACGATTGCTCCTGACGGCCGTTCCCTGCTCGGTGACGTCGTCCGTCTCGACCGGCTGGTTGCCTCTGACATCGATCCGCTCTACGCCGCGATCGGCCACGAGGAGGTCTATGCCGGCGGCTTCGGCGGGGGCCCGGCTGGGTTGCCCGCCGACGTCGACCAGATGAGCGATCAGTGGGTCGCCTCATCGGCCCAGCGAGTTGCCTACGTGGTTCGCCTCGCGGCCGACAGCGCGCTGGGTGCCAAGGGCACCGTCGTCGGTACGTCGAGTCTCGGCGACGTCGACCTCGCCAACGAGTCGGTCCACCTCGGCTGGACTGCCTACGCGCCGGCCGTCTGGGGCACGGTCGTCAATCCGGCCTGCAAGTTCCTGATGCTGCAGCACGCCTTCGACTACTGCGGATTCGGCCGGGTGAAGATCCAGACAGGCCTCACCAACACTCGTTCCCAAGCGGCGATCGCCAAGCTCGGCGCCACCCGTGAGGGCGTACTGCGCAGGCACAAACGCCTGCCCGACGGCTCGTTCCGGGACACGGTCGTCTTCTCGATCCTCGCGGATGAGTGGCCGGACGTCCGCAAGCGCCTGCAGGCGAGGATCAGCGGCTAGCGAGACTCCGGAGCCCGGCCACCTCAGCGAGCAGCCGATACGACTCGAGGAGATCGCCGCGGTCGTACGTGTTGGTGGTGATCAGTACTTCGTCCGCCCCCGTCCGCTGCACCAGCCCGCCGAGTGCGGCATCCACCTCGGCCGGGGTGCCGTAAATCTGCCCGCTGAGCGACTGCTCGAAGAAGTTGCGCTCCTTGTCGGTCATGTCGAGCTGCAGCACCTCGTCGAGCGGCTGCAGCGGCGGGAACACCCCGCGGGTGCGTGAGTACGCGCTGGACCAGGCCTCAGGCAGGAGGAGCCGCCGAGCCTCCTCTGTGGTGGCAGCCACGGCCACTGTCGCCGCCAGTACGACGTACGGGCGGCTGGCCCAGGCGGACGGCTGGAAGGTGTCGCGATACCGCTGGAGGAGGCTGAGGAGTGCCTGCTCGCCCTTGACCCCCGCGATCACCAGGGGCAGGCCGAGGGAGGCTGCCAGCGCCGCGCCTTCCCCTACCGCCAGGATGAACGGCGGGACGCGCAGGCCCTCGCCTGGGCGCGCGTGGACCTGCGGATGGTTCTGCTGGTCGCCAGTGAAGTAGCCGAGCAGTTCCTGAACCTGTGAGCTGAAGTCCTCCGCCGCGTCCTTCTCGACTCCCAGCGCCCGGCGGATGCCGTTGGTGAAGCCCACCGACCGACCGAGTCCCATGTCGATCCGACCAGGAAACAGCGACTCCAGTACTCCGAACTGCTCCGCCACCACAAGCGGCTGGTGGTTCGGCAGCATCACCCCGCCGGTACCGACCCGGATGCGACTGGTCACCGACGCGACAGCCGCAGCCAGCACGGTCGGCGCAGAACCGACGACGCCGGGGACGCTGTGGTGCTCAGACACCCAGAACCGGCGATATCCGAGCTCCTCAACCTGCTGAGCGAGCCTGACCGTACCCCTCAGAGTCTCGGCCTCCGTCTCGCCGGAACGGGTTCGAGAGCGATCCAGGATCGACAAAGGCACACCGGTCAGCAACGGCTCGCGAACTGTGTCCATGATGCAAAGTCCAACGGCCACCCACAGAGACCCATTCCCAGATCAGGCGTCGGAGGTGTTCGGGGTCACTGATGTGAATTTGTGAATGGGGGTGGGGGCGGGCGACAATGTAGGGCGATGACTACCTCCCTCCCGCTTGTTTTCGATGAACCGCGCCGTGCCAAGAAGCCGCCGCGGCACCTGGCCGACCTCAGTGGGGAGGAGCGTCGTACCGCGGTGACGGCGCTCGGTGAGCCCGCGTTCCGGGCCAAGCAGCTGTCGAACCACTACTTCAGCAGGCTGACCGACAATCCCGCCGACATGACCGACCTGCCCGCCGCGACGCGGGACAAGCTGGTGGCCGAGTTGATGCCGCCGCTGCTCACCAAGGTCCGTGACATGGAGTGCGACAACGGGACCACCCGCAAGTCGCTGTGGAAGCTGCTCGACGGCTCGCTGGTCGAGTCAGTGCTGATGCGCTACACCGACCGTACGACCATGTGTGTCTCGAGCCAGGCCGGCTGCGGTATGGCCTGCCCGTTCTGCGCGACCGGCCAGGCCGGGTTGACCCGGAACATGAGCACCGCCGAGATCGTCGAGCAGGTTGTGGACGGCGCTCGGGCGCTGGC
This sequence comes from Kribbella sancticallisti, assembly GCF_039530625.1. Classification (NCBI taxonomy): domain Bacteria; kingdom Bacillati; phylum Actinomycetota; class Actinomycetes; order Propionibacteriales; family Kribbellaceae; genus Kribbella; species Kribbella sancticallisti. The sequence goes on from NZ_BAAAOS010000019.1 coordinate 269,059, forward strand.
CCGGGGCGAGATCGCCGGCGGGCCCGGCCGGGTGAACAACATCGTCTTCATGGGCATGGGCGAGCCGATGGCCAACTACAAGGCCGTGATCGGCGCGGTCCGGCGGTTCACCGACCCGTCGCCGGAAGGACTCGGGATCTCGGCCCGCGGCGTGACCGTGTCGACCGTCGGTCTGGTGCCACGGATCAACCAGCTCGCGACCGAGGGCATCCCGGTGACGCTGGCGCTGTCCCTGCACGCGCCCGACGACGAACTGCGCGACGAACTGGTCCCGATCAACAACCGGTGGAAGGTCGACGAAGTACTCGACGCCGCCTGGGGTTACGCGCAGAAGACCAAGCGCCGCGTCTCGATCGAGTACGCGATGATCCGCGACATCAACGACCACGCCTGGCGCGCCGACCTGCTCGCGGAGAAGCTCGCCGCCCGCGGCGACTGGGGCTGGGTGCACGTCAACCTGATCCCGCTGAACCCGACCCCCGGCTCCAAGTGGACCGCCTCCGACCCGGCCGACGAACGCGAGTTCGTCCGCCGCCTGCAGGCCGGTGGCATCCCCACCACGGTCCGCGACACCCGCGGCCAGGAGATCGACGGCGCCTGCGGCCAGTTGGCCGCCGCGAACCGCGACTGATGGCCGAGCCGCTGTTCACCCGCGTCCGCTGGCGCGGTGGCTACGACATGGAGCAGGTCGACGCGTTCGTCGAGCGCCTGATGGCCACCGCAGAAGGCCGGCCCGTCGACCGCCCGGTGACCGCCGACGACATCCGCCAGGTGCAGTTCAGGAGCGTCCGCCTCGCCGAGGGCTACGACATGGAAGAGGTCGACAATTTCCTCGACCAGGCGGAAGGGCTTCTCAGGCGCTAGGCGCGCTAGAAGATCCGTACGGCGACCTCGGCCGGCGCCGCGAGCAACGATGTGATCTCGTCATCCAGCCGCACCAGCGTGACCGAGGCACCGGCCATGTCGAGTGAGGTGCAGTACTCGCCGACATAGCTGCGACCGACGGTGATGCCCCTGCCCGCCAGTTGCTCGTGGGCCCGACCGTAGGCGAGGTAGAGCTCGCTGATCGGCGTACCACCGAGGCCGTTGATCATCAGCGCGACGTTGTCGCCCCGCTCGTACGGCAGATCGGTGACGACGGCTTCGGTCAGTTCGTCGATGATGGTGTTCGCGTCGGCGAGCTTCTCCCGGCGGCGGCCGGGCTCGCCGTGGATGCCGACGCCGATCTCCATCTCGTCCGCACCGAGGTCGAACAGCGGGCTTCCCTTCGCCGGCGGAGTACAGGACGTGAGGGCCATGCCCATGGTGCGCGTCACCGAGTTCACCTTCTCGCCGATCCGGACCAGTTCGTCCAGTTCGGCGCCCGCCTCCGACGCGGCGCCGACCGCCTTGATGACGAAGAAGTTGCCGGCCACGCCGCGGCGCCCGACGGTGTAGGTCGAGTCGGACACCGCGACGTCGTCATCGACGATCAGGGTCTTGATCGTCACCCCGTCGGCCTCGGCCATCTCCCGGCCCATGTCGAAGCCCATCCGGTCGCCGGTGTAGTTGTTGACGATGTGCAGCACGCCTTTCGGCGACGCGAGCAGCTTGCTCGTCTCCAGCACGTAGTCCATCGGCGGCGCCGAGAACACGTCACCCGGGCAGGCGGCGTCCAGCATGCCCTTGCCGACGATCATCACGTGGGCCGGCTCGTGGCCGGAGCCGGATCCCTGCATGACGGAGACCTTGTCCGGGTTCGGCGCGTCCGTGCGCATGATCAGGTTGTACTCCGGGACGTACTTGAGCGTGTCCGGGTTCGCGAGGGCGAGGCCCTTGAGCATCTCCGGCACGAAATCCTTGGGAGCGTTCACGAACTTCTTCATGCTGGGTCTCCTTGCCACTCGTGCACCAATGCTTCGAACAGGACGGCGACCGCGGTCGCGCCGGCATCGACGCTGCCGATGCTGCGTTCGCCGGTGTAGGCGGCCCGCCCGCGGCGTGCCTGGAGCTTCGCGGTGTCGTCCGCGGTGGCCCTGGCGACGGCCGCGGCGGCCTGCAGGGTCGTGAGCGCGTCGTGCCCTTGGGCCACCTGGCGTTCGACCTCGTCGGTGGCGGGAACGAGCGAGTCCAGCAGCGTCTTCTCGCCGAGGCTCGCGCCGCCGCGGGCCATGATCCCCTCGGCCGCGGAGCGGAGCATCGCCACCGCGGTCGGTCCGTCCACCTCGGACTTCCCGGCCGTGACCGCGGCGGCGCGCAGGAACGCCGTACCCCAGATCGGTCCCGAGGTGCCACCGATGCGGCTGGTGACGACGACGGCGATCTTCTTGAGGAAGGTGGAGATGTCGGTGCGGTCGAAGCTGTCCCAGTCGTTCAGCACGATCTCGAAGCCACGGGCCAGCGAGTACCCGAAGTCGCCGTCGCCGACGACCGCGTCGAGATCGCCGAAATACTTCTCGTTCTCCACGGCCGTCCGGGCGATCGTGTGGACCACCCGCTCGACCGGCGATTTCGTCACCGGGTCGGTCACGGTTGCTGCCTCCGTTCAGTCGCAGGCAGCGTCGCCGCCAGGTCGGCAAGGGTGATGTAGGCGCGGGGTGTGGCCGGGCTGTGATTGGCCAGTACTGCGATCGGCTCGGCGCCCGGGTCGCCCAGCGAGTCGACGACGAATGCCGCGCCGGAGAAGTCCTCGTGCTCGGTGTAGCCGTTGACGGTCACGACGCAGGTGAGTCCCGCGTCGAGGGCGGCGGTGAGTCCGGGCCGCGAGTCCTCGACCGCGACCACCCGGTCGGCGGGTATCCCCAGGCGTTCCAGCGCCAGGAGGTAGATGTCCGGCGACGGCTTCTTGCGCGGCACGATGTCGCCGGCCAGGACGGTGAAGTCACGGGCCCGTGCGGTGCCGACGACGTGATCCAGGACCGCGCGGACCGACGGCTCGGCCGACGTCGACGCGATCGCGAGGACCCAGCCGGCGGCGTACGCCTCCTCGACGATCCGGCTGATCCCGGGCCGGGCCGGCAGCGCACCGGCGGCGACCATCGCGGTGTAGATCTCGGTCTTCCGCTTGTGCCACTGGGCAACGGCCTGCGCCTGGCCGTCGGGATCGGGTGGCAGTCCGGCCTCGGCGACGAACGACGGGGTCAGCAGGCTGGCCATCCGCTCTTTGCCGCCACCGATGCGGAGTTTCTCGCCGTACTCCTCCTCGGTCCATCGCACCGGGAGCCCGAACTCGGCGAAGGTCTGGTTGAACGCCGGGAGGTGGCCGAAGCGTTCGGTGTCGGCGAGCGTGCCGTCGACGTCGAAGACGACGGCGAACCGGTCCCCGGCATCGGACACCGTGCTCACCAGGCCTTTCCGGTGCTGCCGAAGCGGTCGGTGAGACCGGTGACGAGGTCGATCACGGTGTGGCGGACGTGGCTGAACAGCGACGGTGGGTCCCACGCGTCACGCGCCTCGGCGTCGCGCAGGTACTCGAGATTCGCCTTCATGTACTGGATCTTCAGGGCGGTGGAGATGTTCACCTTCGCGCAGCCGCGCGCGATCAGGTCCTGGAACTGCGCGTCCGTCATCCCGCTGCCGCCGTGCAAGGCGATCGGGATGCCGGCGGCCTCGACCAGGTCGGTGACCCGCTGGCCGTCCAGTTCCGGCGCGCTCGAGTAGATGCCGTGCGCGTTGCCGATCGAGGGCGCGAAGACGTCGACCCCCGTCGCCTCGATGAAGGTCAGCGACACCTCGAGCGTCTGCCGCTTCGACTCCTCGTCGGAACCGTGGTCGTCCTCGACGCCGGTGATCGACTCGATCTCGCCCTCGACGTGGGCGCCGACGGCGTGGGCCTCGCGGACCACCTCGATGGTCTGCCGCTGGTTCTCCTCGACCGGCAGCGCGGAGGCGTCGAACAGGACCGAGTTCCAGCCCTTGGCCAGGCAGTCGGTGATCACCGAGCGGTCCGGGCAGTGATCCAGATGCAGCGCCACCGGCACCTCGATGCCCGCGGTCATGCCGCGCCACATCGCCATCAGCACGTCCGCGCCGACCGACCGGACGGTCTTGACCGATGTCTGGACGATCATCGGTGAGCGCTGCTCGACCGCCGCCGCGAGCACGGCCTCGAGGGTCAGGTCGTTGACGATGTTGATCGCCGGCACCCCGTAGCGGTCGGCCAGTGCCCGATCGACGATCTCCTTCAGCGGTACGACAGCCATGCCGGACACCTCCAGCGCGCCAAGGTCTGCTGCAGGGGTAACGCTAGGAGAACCGACCGCCGGGTGACATTCGGGAAATCACCCGTCTGTTGTGGGGGATCTCCCTACCGCGCGGGATCGTCAGCCCAGATGGCCGTGGGAGGCCGCGATCAACTCCGAGCGGCTCCGTACTCCGGTCTTGCGCAACACCGCGCCGACGTGTTTCTCGACGGTCTTCACGGCGATCACCAGGCGCTCGGCGATCGCCCGGTCCGGAAGCCCCTGCTGCACGAGCGCGCGGACCTCCCGCTCGCGTGCGGTCAGCCCCTCCGTGTTGGGGTCGCTCGCGAGCCGGCCCTCCCAGACCTCACCGCGCGGCACGATCGACTCACCCCGTGCGGCCGCGGCCACCGCCCGGGCGAGCGCAGCACCGTCCGCCGAGGCTTCGACGCATCCGTGGGCACCCGCCAGGAGCAGGTCGACCACCGCCTGGTGGTCACCGGGTGGGCAGACCGCGATCACCGCGGGCGCGGGCTCGGACTGGGCCAGCGCGCGGATCAACTCCCTCGCGCCGTCGGTGAGGTCGGTCGCGACGATCGCCACCGCGGGTCGCAGCGCCGCCGTCGAGTCCATCGCCTCGGTGATCGTGGCGGCCTCGCCTACCACCGAGAGGGCCGGTTCGGACCAGGCGAGCAGGCGGGACAGCCCGGCCCGCAGTATCGGCTGCTCGGCGACCACCAGCACGTCTACTCGTGAATCGTCCGCCGCGACCGTGCGCTGGTACGGGAACCAGGCGCGGATGCTGGTGCCCCAGCCTGGCATTGAATCCAAGGAGAGCGATCCGCCGACCGCGTGAGCCAGTTCGCTCATGCGGCGCAGCCCGAGGCCGGTCCTGTGCTCGTCGGGTTCATGGAGACCTTGCCCCGCGGCGAAGCCCTGCCCGTCGTCCTGGACCAGCAGGGAGAGCGACGCCGACTCGTGGACGAGGCCGACCCTGACGGTTTTCGCCCGCGAGTGCTGCACGATGTTCGTGATCGCCTCCTGCGCGATGCGCAGAACCTGCTCCGCGAGTGCCTGGTCGAGCGACACCGGCGTCCCGGCCACCACGAGGCGAGCGTCGAGCCCCCTGGCTCGCGCCGCCCAGCCGAGCTCGGACCGCAGTACGTCCTCGAGGCTGTGGCCCTCCAGGGGCGAGACACCAGCGCCGAGGAGTGCCCGACGGATCGAGGCGACCGTGTCCCTGGCCGACGTCTGAGCCTGGCGGAGGTGATCTGCGAGTTCGCCGTCAGCGGGCGCCAGCCGCTCCGCGGTCTCCAGCCCGGAGAGCATCTCGTCGAGCCCCTGGGCGAGGAGGTCGTGCACCTCGTCGAGGAGCCGCTCCCGCTCGGCCGCGGCGGCATGGAGCCGGGCTCGCTCCTCCGCTGCCTCGTACGAGTTGGCGTTCACCAGGGCCACCGTCGCGTGCTTGGCAAACATCCGCAGCAGATCGGCGTCGGCCCGGTCGAACCTGCGGGACTCGTCCCGGGAGAACACGACGCAGGCGCCGATGATCCGGCCGCGCCACTCCAGCGGCACCCCGATCACCCCTTTGAGAGTCGCCCGGTCCTCGTCGCTGATGTGGCCGCCGGCGACGTCGTCGTACCGGTCGAACCAGACCGGGCCGCGCCGGCGGACGACCTCGCCGGTCATCCCCTCGCCGAGCGGGAACACCTGGCCCGACTGACACCGGATGCCGATGTCGGCCTGTTTGCGGTAGGTGCCTGCCGCCTCGTCGACGCTCGAGATCGAGCCGGCGGAACAGCCCATCAGTTCGGTGCAGCGGCGCAGGATCCGCTCCAGCAACGGTTGCAGCAGCAGTTCGCCGGCGAGATCCTCGGCGACCGCGTTCAACGCCTCGACCCGAGCGGCCAGCGTCGAACCGGACCGGACAGCCCCGTCGTGGACAGTCACCGCCTAGCCTCCCTCCCGGACGCGCCGAGCCAGAATCCTGTGATCGCGTGGATTCCTGTGTAGCACAGGCCGCTGAGGTCAGCAGTTTCGTGAGCAGACGACGAGTCAGCGGGTGACCAGCTTGGCGGCTTCCTCGATGGTGTCGACCAGGTGGAGTGAGGCGGCCATCGGGCGGTCGTTGGCGAGGCTCTGGAGCAGCGGCCAGACCGGGAGGCGAGACGTCCAGTGCTCGACGTCCACCAGGATCATCGGGATCTGAGTGGCTGGGTCGCCGTAGAAGTTCGGGGTGACGGCCTGGAAGATCTCCTGGACGGTGCCGGCGGCTCCGGGGAGGTAGATGATGCCGCCGCGGGCGCGGCTGAGGAGGACATCCTCGCGGAGGGCGTTGGAGAAGTACTTCGCGATCGAGGTCGCGAACACGTTCGGCGGCTCATGTCCGTAGAACCAGGTCGGGATGGAGACGCCACCTTCGCCCGGGAAGTCCCGGCGTACGGCCAGCCCTGCCATGGCCCACGACGCGATCGACGGGCGGAACGAGGGCACCGCGGCCAGAGCGGTGAGAGCGGCCTCGACCGCGGCATCGTCGTACGACGCCAGGCTGGAGCCGAGGTTCGCGGCCTCCATCGCGCCCGGGCCACCGCCAGTGGCGACGGTCAGACCGATGCGAGCGAGGGTGCGGCCGAGCAGGACGGCGGACTTGTACGTCGGCGAGGCGCGGGCGATCCCGTGTCCACCCATCACCCCGATCCACGGCTTACCCTCGGGGAGTTCGTGCAGAGCGTCCGCGATCGAGTGGTCGTGCAGTGCGGCTGCCAGGGTGCGGCTGGTGTCGCCCTTCTCGTCGTGCTGCCGGGACCACGCGTAGATCTGCGCGTCTGGAGTCGCCTCGTAGCCGCCTGACAGGCCCGCATAGAGCTCCTCGGCGGCGTACAGGGTGCCCCGGTAGGGATCGAAGGGCAGCGCCGGGATCGCTGGGAAGATCAAGCCGCCACCGTCGCGGATCCAGACCGCCGCGGTCTCTTCCAGCGGGCAACCGAGGAACAGCGAGCCCATCGGGGACAGGTGGAGCAACACCGACGTACGGCCGCTGAGGTCCACCGACTGGACCCGCCAGCCTGCCATCGAGGTCGCTCCGGCGGCGATCACCTGATCGAAGTGGTCCAGGGACTCGATGTCGACGTGCGGAATGCTCGGCATGGTCACGGAGAGCATCTTAAGAGGCGCCCACTATCACCGGCCGGACCTGATGAGGTATTGCTAAGACATGACACATGCGGAGCTGTGGGAGCGTCACAAGGCCGTCATGCCGGACTGGCTCGCGTTGTACTACGAGGAGCCGATCGAGATCGTCAAGGGATCCGGTCGCCGGGTCACCGACGGTGAGGGCAAGGAGTACATCGATTTCTTCGCCGGCATCCTGACCAACGCGATCGGCTACGACATCGCCGAGATCTCCGATGCCGTCCGCGAGCAACTCGGCAGCGGCATCGCGCACACCTCCACCGTCTACCTGATCCGGCGCCAGATCGAGCTGGCCGAGAAGATCGCCGAGCTGTCCGGCATCCCGGACGCCAAGGTCTTCTTCACCAACTCCGGCACCGAGGCGAACGAGGCGGCCCTGCTGTTCGCCACCCAGAAGCGCCGCTCGAACCAGGTCCTGGCGATGCGCAACTCGTACCACGGCCGCGGCTTCGGCACCGTCGCGATCACCGGCAACCGCGGCTGGTCCGCGAGCAGCCTGTCGCCGGTGAACGTGCAGTACGTCCAGGGCGCGTACCGCTACCGCAGCCCGTTCAAGGACCTGCCGGACGCCGAGTACATCAAGGTCTGCGTGGACGACCTCCGCAACGTCATCGAGACCGGTACGGCGGGTGACGTCGCCTGCCTGATCGTCGAGCCGATCCAGGGCGTCGGCGGGTTCTCCTCCCCACCCGACGGCCTGTACGCCGCGTTCAAGGAGGTGCTCGACGAGTTCGGCATCCTGCTGATCTCCGACGAGGTCCAGACCGGCTGGGGACGCACCGGCGAGCACTTCTGGGGGATCCAGGCGCACGACGTCGTACCGGACGCGATGACGTTCGCGAAGGGTCTCGGCAACGGGTTCGCCATCGGCGGCGTGGTCGCCCGGCCCGAGCTGATGGACAGCCTGAGCGCGAACTCGCTGTCGACGTTCGGCGGCAACCCGATCTCGACCAGCGCGGCCAAGGCGACGATCGAGTACCTGGTCGACAACGATTTGCAGGCCAACGCGGCCAAGCGCGGCGCGCAGTTGATGGACGGCCTGCGCGGGATCTCCGAGGAGTTCCCCGAGATCGGCGACGTCCGGGGCAAGGGCCTGATGCTCGCCGCCGAGATCGTCGACCCGGAGAACGACAAGCCCGACGCGAAGACCACCGCCACGCTGCAGCAGGAGACCAAGAACCGCGGCCTGCTGGTCGGCAAGGGCGGCCTCTACGGCAACGTGCTGCGGATGGCTCCGCCGATGACGCTGACCGAGGAGGAGACCACCGAGGCGATCGAGATCCTCCGCGACTCCTTCAACTCGCTGCGCTGAACCAACCGGAAACCGCTGCGCTGAGCTAACCGGCCGTCGCGTGGTCGGCGAGAACCTCGTCGATCACGCGACGGTTCATCGCGGCGTTCCCGGCGTCGGTGTCGATGACACCGGCCAGCACGATCAAGGCCTTCCAGAGCGCCCAGCCGCGGGCCCGCGCCCAGGTGCCGGCGTCCTGATCGACCGTACTGCGGAACGCGTCCCGGCTGGCCCCGCTGAACATCGTCCACGCGATCACCAGATCACAAGCCGGATCACCCACCCCGGACGTGCCGAAGTCGATCACCGCCGTCAGGTGCCCGGTCTTGTCGACGAGCAGATTCCCCTGCGCGATGTCACCGTGGAACCACGTCATCGGTCCGTCCCAGGTCGACGACAAGGCGGCGTCCCACACCACGGCGGCCGCCTCGGTGTCCACGTGCCCCTCGAGCGCGGTGAGCGCGCGGCGGGTCTCGTCGTCGTAGTGAACAGGCGGCGCACCCCGGTAGAAGCTGTGCGCGGCAGCCACCGGCCCGCCGACCGGATCACACCGCTGCAGCGCCCGGATGAACTCCGCCACCGACACCGCGAACCCAGTCAGGTCCGGGATGCGATCAACGTCGGCTGTCTCGCCGTCCAACCACCGCCGAACCGACCAGTTGAAGGCATATCCCTCACCTGGAACACCCTTGCCCACGGGCTCAGGCACAGCGACCGGTAGGTGCGGAGCGAGCAGCGGGAGCCACTCGTCTTCCTTGTCGACAGCCGGCGCGTAGGCAGCCGCCGTCGGCAGCCGGGCCGTCAGCGAGTCGCCGAGCCGGTACGTGCGGTTGTCCCACCCGTCGATCTTGACCGGCGAGACCGGCAGATCGCTCCACTGCGGGAACTGCGCCTTGACCAGCCGCTTCACCAGCGCTGCGTCGATTCCCGCGCGACCATCGTCCTGAACCATTCCGGCAGTCTCCGAGCCGGAGAGGTCCGCTCGCAAACCCTTTTCAGATCGTCAGGACGATGCCGTAGTCGCGGATCTTGCGGTAGATGGTGGCGCGGGACATGCCGAGGTCGCTGGCGGCCTTGTCCTTGTTGCCGCGGTGGATGACGAGGGCCTTCACCACCGCGTCGCGTTCCAGGGACTCCAGTTGGGTGAGCCGGCGGCGGCTGGTGGCTCGGCACTCGCCGGGGAGGTCGTCCAGTTCGATGGTGCCGGAGCGGCGTTGCTGGGCGACCCGGAGCAGAACGCGGCGGAGTTGCTCGACGTTGCCGAGCCAGGGGAGTCGCATCAGTTGGGCCAACGCACTGGGGGAGATGCCCAGGTTGTTCCCGCGGTTCAGCCGGCCCAGCAGGTGGGGGACCAGCTTGTGCATGTCTTCGAGGTGGTGGCGCAGCGGCGGCACTTCCACGGTGTGCGAGAAGTGCGGAAGCAGTTGCGCGTCCACCTCCGGGTTGCGCGGCTCACTCCGCATCGTCAAGGCCACCCAGACCCCGCGCCGGCCATCGGCGTACTCGAGGAGTAGCTCGGACAGCCCGCTGACGGTGTCGCTGTCGAGCAGGTGGGCACGCCGGATGACCAGCGAGCCGGCACCCGCGGCCAATTCGTCCGCGACCGTGTCCAGCCAGGCGGGGCCGCACTCCGACGCGTCCATGACTCGGAAGTGGCCACTGCCGTTGCGCAACTGGTTCACCGAGCGCAGCAAGGCGATCTTGCCGACCCCTGCCTCACCCTCCAGCACTACCCACGAACCCGCGCGCCGGCTGGTGTCCACCGCCTGGCACACCCGCTGCCACGTCGCACTGGTTCCAGCCAACCCCGGCATCACCGGTACTGCGGCATGCGGCGCGCCGGTGGACGAGTCGAGCCCCGACTGCACCTGAATACGCACTACGCCGCCGGCCAGCTCCGGTCCGGCAAAGGCCGGCCGGTAGTCCATCCGAGCCACCAGGCCGCTCGGGAGATCCGCAACGAGCGTCACCGGGTCCGCGGCTCCCGCCGCGTCTGCCGACCGGGCCAGCAAGGCAGCCTGGTCCGCACGGTCGAAGCGCTGCTGGGCCTGGCTGTTCATCATCACCAGGTCCGGGCTGAGCGCCATCACACCACTTCCCGGGTGCTGACACGCGGCCAGGTAGTCGCGGAACAACGCCAGCTCCCGCGCTCCGGACCGGGCCAGCAACTGCTGCTCGATCTTCTGCGCCGTGGACCGCGCACAGAACATCAGCAACGCGTTCGAGTGCGTCACGGACGAGGTCAGATCCAGTACTCCGAGCAGAGCCCCAGTCACCGGGTGATGGATCGGAGCGCCGGCGCAGGCGAATCCGCCGAGCGAGCCGCTGAAGTGCTCGCTCCCGGTGACCATCGTCGGGACTCCAGCCTCCAGGGCGGTCCCGATGCCATTGGTGCCGACCTGCTCCTCCGCGTAGCTGAAACCGGGGGAGAGGTAGGCCTTGTCGAGCTGCCTGACCAGTGACGGGTCCGGGCAGGTCCGCTGCAGCACCAGCCCGTGCTGGTCGGTGAGGATGATGCTGACGGATTCGTTGGCCAGCTCCTCCGCGAGAGCGCTCAACACGGGGGCGGCGGTCAGCGCGAGCGCGCTGGGTCCTTCGAGGCCGAGAAAGCTGGGATCGAGGGTGTCGGTGTCGACCCGGAGCTGTGAGGACCGCAGCCACGACGCCTGGATCGGCTCCCGCACCACGTGCGAGTCCAGGTCGCCGGACGACAGGAACGTGTCCCGGGCCAGCTGCAGCAGCTTGCCCGGCCTCGGCGCTTCGATCCAGTGAGCTCGGTCCACAGACGCCTCCCTTGCCCTCAAATGTAGGTGCACGGGCCCTCCCACTGTGTCTCAGATTGAGACAAGCGCAAGGCCTGGTCCGCGGTGTGATCGGTGCACGGCGGCCCCGGAAGCAACGCACCGGGCCGTTGACCTGTACCCCCGAGGAGGCAGACCGTGAGCAGGCAGAGTCTGAGCAAGGCACATGCCAAGATCACCGAACTGTCCTGGGAGCCGACCTTCGCGACTCCCGCGACACGCTTCGGAACCGACTACACCTTCGACAAGGCCCCGAAGAAGGACCCGCTGAAGCAGATCATGCGGTCCTACTTCCCGATGGAGGAGGAGAAGGACAACCGCGTCTTCGGCGCCATGGACGGCGCCATCCGCGGCAACATGTTCCGCCAGGTGCAGCAGCGCTGGATGGAGTGGCAGAAGCTGTTCCTGTCGATCATCCCGTTCCCCGAGATCTCCGCGGCCCGGGCGATGCCGATGGCGATCGACGCGGTGCCGAACCCGGAGATCCACAACGGGCTGGCGGTCCAGATGATCGACGAGGTCCGGCACTCGACGATCCAGATGAACCTCAAGAAGCTGTACATGAACCACTACATCGACCCGGCCGGGTTCGACATCACCGAGAAGGCGTTCGCGAACAACTACGCGGGCACCATCGGCCGGCAGTTCGGCGAGGGGTTCATCACCGGCGACGCGATCACCGCGGCCAACATCTACCTCACGGTGGTGGCCGAGACCGCGTTCACGAACACGCTGTTCGTGGCGATGCCCGACGAGGCCGCGGCCAACGGCGACTACCTGCTGCCGACCGTCTTCCACTCGGTCCAGTCCGACGAGTCGCGCCACATCAGCAACGGCTACTCGATCCTGCTGATGGCACTGGCCGACGAGGACAACCGTCAGCTGCTCGAGCGGGACCTGCGCTACGCCTGGTGGAACAACCACTGCGTCGTCGACGCGGCGATCGGCACCTTCATCGAGTACGGCACGAAGGACCGCCGCAAGGACCGCGACTCCTACGCCGAGATGTGGCGCCGGTGGATCTACGACGACTACTACCGCAGCTACCTGATCCCGCTGGAGAAGTACGGCCTGAAGATCCCGCACGACCTGGTCGAGGAGGCCTGGAACCGGATCTACAACAAGGGCTACGTGCACGAGGTCGCGCAGTTCTTCGCCACCGGCTGGCCGGTCAACTACTGGCGGATCGACCCGATGACGGACACCGACTTCGAGTGGTTCGAGGAGAAGTACCCCGGCTGGTACAACAAGTACGGCAAGTGGTGGGAGAACTACAACCGCCTGCGCTACCCGGGCAAGAACAAGCCGATCGCCTTCGAGGACGTCGACTACCAGTACCCGCACCGCTGCTGGACCTGCATGGTGCCGGCGCTGATCCGCGAGGACATGGTCACCGAGAAGGTCGACGGACAGTGGCGCACCTACTGCTCCGAGACCTGCGCCTGGACCGACATCAAGGCGTTCCGGCCGGAGTACGAGGGCCGGCCGACGCCGAACATGGGCCGGCTGACCGGGCACCGCGAGTGGGAGACGCTGCACCACAACCGGGATCTGGCCGACATCATCAAGGACCTCGGCTACGTCCGCGACGACGGCAAGACGCTGATCCCGCAGCCGCACCTGGACCTGGACGACGAGAAGTTGCTGTGGACGCTGGACGACGTCCGGGGCATCAACTTCGCCAGTCCGAACATCCTGCTGAACGAGATGTCCGACGCGGACCGCGAGGCCCACATCGCGGCGTACACGGCAGGCGGTCCGGCCGGACGGCCCGCGCCGGCCAAGGTCTGACCCACCCCCAAGGCAGGTCGGTGGCGGCGGACCCTGGCGACACCCCGCCGCCACCGATCGCCCAGCCCGCCCCCAAGCCCGCCGCCAAGCCCTCTGGGCCCGCAGCAAGGAGCACTCGATGGGTGACAAGCATGTCGTGAGGTTCGAGCCCGTCGATCTCGAGATGGAGGTCGACGAGGAGGAGACGGTGCTGGACGCCGCCTTCCGCCAGGGCATCGCGCTGATGCACGGCTGCAAGGAGGGCCAGTGCGCCGCCTGCAAGTCGTTCCTGCTGGACGGCGACGTCCAGATGGACCGGTACTCGACGTTCGCGCTGGCGGAGTACGAGAGCGACGAGGGCTACATCCTGCTGTGCAAGTCGCACGCGTACTCCGACCTGACCGTGGAGCTGATCAACTATGACGAGGAGGAACTGCGCAACGCCGTACCGCTGCAGCATCTACGCACCACGATCGCCGCGATCGAGCCGGTCACCCGCGACATCGTGTCGCTGCGGCTCGACCTGGTCGAACCGGCCGCGTTCGTCTTCAAGCCGGGGCAGTACGCCGACATCCGGATCCCCGGGCACGACGGGCATCGATCGTTCTCGATGGCGAACCTGCCCGGGGAGCCGCTGGAGTTCCTGATCAAGAAGTACCCCGGCGGCCACTTCTCCGGGCTGCTGGACGAGAAGCTGCAGCCCGGGGACGAGCTGGAGCTGGACGGGCCGTACGGCACGTTCACGCTGAAGAAGTCCTCCGACCGGCGGATCGTCTGCATCGGCGGTGGCGCCGGACTCGCCCCGATCCTCAGCCTGCTCCGGCAGCTGGTGGCCGACGGCATCGACCGGCCGGTCCGGTTCTACTACGGCGCGCGCACCCACGAGGACCTGTTCTACCTGGCGCAGATCGAGGAACTCGGCGCGAAACTGTCCGACTTCGAGTTCGTCGGCTGCCTGTCGGAGAGCTGGCCCGACGACTGGCAGCACACCGGGTTCGTGACGGAGGTGGTGCAACGGCTGGAGCCAGGGCTGGCCGAGTGCGACGCCTACCTGTGCGGGCCACCGCCGATGGTCGACGCGGCGATCGACCTGCTGGAGATGCACGGCGTACCGCGGGAGCACATCCACTACGACAAGTTCACCACTTCGGTGGCGGAGTAGGAGACCTGAGATGGCACAGACGAAAGAACGGAGTTTCCCGCACCCGGAGTTCACCGACTCCGAGGCCGGCGCGCTCACGTTCCCGAGCTCGACCAGTCGCAGCTACAACTACTACAAGCCGGCCAAGGCCCGCGCGACGACGTACGAGGACGTCACCTTCGACGTCCAGCCGGATCCCGAGCGGCACCTGTCGCAGGGCTGGATCTACGGCTTCGCCAACAGCTCCGGCGGTTACCCGCAGGACTGGACCCGGCTGGTCTCGTCGGACTGGCACCAGTTCCGCGACCCGAACGAGGAGTGGGAGAAGACGATCTACCGCAACAACGCGGCGATCGTCCGGCAGATCAGCCTGAGCCTGGAGAACGCCAAGCGGGCGAAGGCCTACGACCACTGGAACCCGGCCTGGGTCCGGTTCATCGAGCGCAACCTCGGCGCCTGGATGCACGCCGAGAACGGGCTGGGCATGCACGTGTTCACCGCCGCCCAGCGGTCGGCGCCGACGAACATGATCAACAACGCGATGGCGGTCAACGCGGCGCACAAGCTGCGGTTCGCCCAGGACCTGGCGCTGTTCAACCTGGACCTGGCCGAGTCCGACATCGGCTTCGACGGCAAGGTGCACAAGGAGGTCTGGCAGAGCGACCCGGTCTGGCAGGGCGTCCGGGAGAACGCCGAGCGGCTGACCGCGATCGGCGACTGGGGTGAGGCGCTGTTCGCGACGAACATCGTCTTCGAGTCGCTCGTCGGGGTGCTGTTCCGCAGCGACCTGCTGATGCAGATCTCGGCCCGCAACGGCGACTACATCACGCCCACGATCGTCGGGGCCGGCGAGAACGACTACAGCCGCGACCTGGGCTACAGCCGGGCGCTGTTCTCGATGCTGACCCGGGACGAGAAGCACGGCGCGGAGAACAAGGCCGTACTGGGCGAGTGGCTGGCCACCTGGGTTCCGCAGAGCCTGCGGGCCGCCCACGAGCTGCAGCCGATCTGGTCGCAGCCCAACGAGAAGGTCGTCACCTTCGCCGACTCGCTGGAGGCGGCCAAGGCCACCTTCCGCACCGTGCTCGCCGATCTCGACCTCGAACCCCCGAAGGAGCTGGACCAGTGACGGAGACCAAGGAGTTCGGCGCGGTCGACCGGACCTTCTCGAACATGTGCGGTGTGACCCTGATGAACAACCAGAACGGCTACGTGGTGGCCGAGATCATGGGCCGCAAGGACAACGTCACGATCACCGAGTACCCGTCGATGATCCGGGTCGACGGCGTCGGCCGGATCACCTTCGACTTCGCCGAGATCTCCGACGCGCTCGGCTCGGACTTCGACCAGTCCGACTTCGAGGAGATCATGTCCACCCACTACGGGCGGATGGTCCATTTCGACGACAAGACGATGCTCTTCTCCAGCCCGGAGGAGGCCGCGGAGTTCATCGACTTCGACCTGGTCGAGGTCACCAGCTGAACCCCCTGGGCCCCGGTCCGCCGGGGCCCAGGCTGTTGCCTGCCAGGGAGGCAAACCATGTACGAGAGCAACGGCGAGAAGTACTACGTGGTGGACAGCCACGTGCACTTCTGGAACGGCCGGCCGGAGAACAACCGGAACCGGTACGGCGAAGGCTTCACCGCGTGTTTCTACGACTACCACCGCAACCTGTCGCCCGAGGAGTACGTCTGGACGCCGGAGAAGTTCGGCGCCTACTCCGAGGCCGACCTGCTGCACGACCTGTTCGAGGTCGGCTACGTGGACAAGGCGATCTTCCAGCCGACCTACCTGACCGACTTCTACGTCGACGGGTTCAACACCACCGAGCGCGACGGCGCTGTGGCCGAGAACAACCCCGGCAAGTTCATCACCAACGGCTCGTGGGATCCCCGCGACGGCGCCGAAGGCCTGGACAAGCTGGAGGAGTTGCACGCCCGCTGGAACCTCCAGGGCGTCAAGCTCTACACGGCGGAGTGGAAGGGCGACTCGAAGGGCTGGAAGCTGTCGGACCCGCCGGCCGAACCGTACCTTCGCAAGTGCGTCGAGCTCGGCATCACCAACATCCACGTGCACAAGGGCCCGACCATCTACCCGCTGAACCGGGACGCGTTCGACGTACAGGACATCGACTACGCCGCCTCGATGTTCCCCGAGCTCAACTTCATCGTCGAGCACGTCGGCCTGCCCAGGCTCGAGGACTTCTGCTGGATCGCCACCCAGGAGCCCAACGTGTACGGCGGACTGGCGGTGGCGATGCCGTTCATCCACAGCCGGCCGAAGTACTTCGCCCAGATCATCGGCGAACTCCTGTACTGGATCGGCGAGGACCGGATCACCTTCGCCAGCGACTACGCGATCTGGCAGCCGAAGTGGCTGGTCGAGAAGTTCGTGGACTTCCAGATCCCCGAGGACATGCAGTCGGAGTACGGCGTACTGACGGCTGACGTGAAGCGCAAGATCCTCGGCCTGAACGCGGCCAAGCTCTACGGCCTCGACGTACCGGCCGAACTGCGGATCACCGACGACGCCACCGACAAGCCGATCGGCTCCGCGCCGGTCCAGGTCGCCTGACTCTTTCTGGAAGGAACCATCATGGCCAAGGACCTTCGCTTCAGCACCGACGCCCGGCAACTGCTCGAGCAGGGCGTCAACGCGCTCGCCGACGCGGTCAAGGTGACACTCGGACCCAAGGGGCGCAACGCGGTACTGGAGAAGCTGACCGGACCGCCGACCATCACCAACGACGGCGTGACCATCGCGCGGGAGATCCAGCTGCGCAACCCGTTCGCCAACATGGGCGCGCAGCTGGTCAAGGAAGTCGCGATGAAGACCAACGGGGTGGCCGGCGACGGCACCACCACCGCCACTGTGCTGGCCCAGGCGCTGGTCCGGGAGGGCCTGCGCGCGGTCGACGACGGTGCGAACCCGATGCAGTTGCGGCGGGGGATCGAGGAGGCCGTCGCGGTGGTCGTGCAGACCCTGCAGTCCCGCACTGCCGAGGTCGGCGGGCCGACGGATCTGTTGTATGTGGCAACCCTGTCCGCGAATGACGACCCGGAGATCGGATCGGTCATCTCGGAGGCGATGCACCGGGTCGGGAAGACCGGCGTGGTCACGGTCGAGGAGTCACCGGCGTACGGGCTGAGCCTGACCGTTGTCGACGGCATCGAGTTCGACCACGGCTTCATCTCGCCGTACATGGTGACCGACAAGGAACGGATGGAGACCGTCTTCGACGACCCGTTCATCCTGCTGACCAACAAGAAGATCAGCCAGCTGCAGGAGCTGATGCCGACGCTGGAGGCGGTCACCCGGGCCGGCCGGCCGTTGGTGATCCTGGCCGAGAACGTGGACGGTCCGGCGCTGCAGATGCTGGTCAGCAACAACGTGCACGACACGTTCCGCTCGGTGGTCGTGCGGGCCCCGGGATTCGGGCACCGGCGAGTGGCCGAGCTGGAGGATCTGGCCGCGGTACTGGGTGGGCGGGTGGTCAGCGAGGACTCGGGCGTCAACCTGCACTCGGTCTCGCTCGCCGACCTGGGAACGTGCCACCGCATCACGATCACCGAGTCCGGTACGACGATGGTCGGCGGCGCGGGGGACTCCTCGGCCGTGGAAGCGCGGCTGCACCAGTTGGAGAAGGAGCTCGAGCGGACCGAGAACGAGCACGACCAGGACAACCTCCGGCTCCGGATCGCGCGGCTCGCCGGCCGGGTCGCCGTGATCCACGTCGGCGCGGCGACGGGCGTCGAGCTCAAGGAGAAGCAGCACCGGGTCGAGGACTCCCTGTCGGCGACGCGGGCCGCTCTCGAGGAAGGCGTGATCGCGGGCGGCGGGTCGGCACTGACCCAGGCCCGGGACGCGCTCGACCGGCTCGAGCTGACCGGTGACGCGCTGGTCGGTCGCGAGATCGTCCGGCAGTCCCTCGCCGAACCGCTGCGCTGGATCGCCATCAACGCCGGCTACGACGGCGACGAGGTGGTCAAGACGGTGTCGGAGCTGCCGGTCGGCCAGGGCTTCAACGCCCTGACGGGCAGTTATGGCGACATGTTCGACTTCGGCGTGATGGACCCGGTCAAGATCACCCGGTCCGCCCTGGAGAGCGCCGCCTCGATCGCAGCGCTGCTGATCACCACCGAAACCGCCATCGTCGAGGAAGTCGTGGGCAACCCCGGCGCGATCATGGCCCCCGGCTTCGGCGACCTCGCCGAAGGCATGGTCCGCCCCTCCAACATCTACTGACCCGACGTGCTCCAACTGGCCCGCCCGCCCCCGCACCCGCCCGGGGGCGGGCACCCGTGTCGCGGCGGAGTGCCCACCCCAGAGGGCTTAGAGCGGGGCTTCCACCGAGGTGGCGGATTCGGCTGCCGATGGCGGCGGACCGCCGGTGATCTTGCGGGAGCGGCGCGAGCGGCTTTCGAGGTAGCGGGCCAGGACCGACAGCAGCGAGCACAGGCCGATGTAGATGACCGCGACGACGATGTAGGTCGGGATGTAGGGGAAGCCGAACTCGAGCCGGCCGCCCATCTGCTTGGCCACGTAGAGGAGTTCGTTGTAGGTGATGATGAAGCCGAGCGCGGTGTCCTTGAGCAGGACGACGAGCTGGCTGACGATGGCCGGCAGCATCGCCCGGACCGCCTGCGGGAGCAGGATCAGCCGGACCACCTGGTTCTTCCGCAGGCCGGTCGCGTACGCCGCCTCGCGCTGGCCCTTCGGTACGGCGCTGATGCCGGCGCGGAAGATCTCCGCGAGGACCGAGCCGTTGTAGAGGGTCAGGCCGAGGACGACGGCCCACATCGGCGACAGGCCGAGCTGGAACTGCAGCGAGCCGTAGTAGAAGAAGAACATCAGGATCAGCAGCGGGATCGCCCGGAACAGCTCGACCACGGCGGTGGCCGGCACCCGGAGGATCTTGTGGTCGCTGATCCGGCCGGCGGCGAAGACGGCGCCGAACACCAGGGCGAACACGGCCGCGAGGCCGGCCGCCTTGAGCGTGTTCAGCAGACCCTCGAGCAGTTGCTCCTGGATGGCCGTGTACTGGAACTGGGCCCAGCGGCGGCCCTCGAACTGGCCGCTCACGTTCAGCCGGTAGAGCACCCAGCCGACGGCGGCGAGGACGGCCACCACCACGATGATGTTGGCGAGCCGGTTACGTACCCTCGCCCGCGGGCCGGGGACGTCGTACAACACGGCACTCATGCGGCCACCGCCGTCCGTCGTTCGGCCCAGCGCTGCAGCAGGACCAGGGGAGTGATCAGGATCAGGAAGCCGATGGTGATCCAGAGCAGGGTGAGCATCTGGTTCTCACCGCGCTCGGCCATCACGGCCGGGATGGCCCCCGCCTCGAGGACGGAGAAGCCGGCCGCGATCGTGGTGTTCTTCAGCAACGCGATGAACACGCTGGTCAGCGGCGGCACGATGGCCCGGAAGGCCTGCGGCAGGACGACGACACCGAGCACCTGGATGAAGGTCATCCCGACCGCGCGGGCGGCCTCGGACTGGCCGGGCGACACGGTGTTGACACCGGACCGGACGACCTCGCAGACGAAGGCCGACGTGTACAGGGTCAGCGCGGTGACGGCCGACCAGAAGAAGCCCGGCAGCTGGATGTCCATCTTGGGGGCGCCGAAGACGAGGAACGCGAACACCAGCGTCAGCGGAGTGTTCCGCAGCGTGTTCACGTAGCCGGTGCCCACGGCGCGCAGCGCCGGGATCGGCGAGACGCGGAAGCCGGCCAGCAGGGTACCGAGGACCAGGCTGAGAATGCCGGACACCAGGAACAACCTGATCGTCGTCCAGAACCCGTCTCTGAACAGTTCCCAGTTGTCGGTGAGGACCTGGAGCATCGCGACCTTCCAGAATCGATGGCGGGAAAGACCGCCAGCGCAGCGGCGACGATCGAACGAGTCCGGCTACGGCGCCCGGGCGAACCGGGCACCGCAGCCGGGACGGATCAGTACTTCTCGAGCGCGGGCGGCGTGCCCGGCGAGCCGGACTTGCCGAGCGTCTCGTCGTACACGGCCTTCCAGGTGCCGTCGGCGAAGGAGGCCTCCAGACCGGCGTTCACCTTGTCCCGCAGCGGCTTGTCGGCCAGCGGCACGCCGATGCCGTACTTCTCGGTGCTGAACGGCTTGCCGACGACCCGCAGGTCCTCCGGCGCGTTGGCCGCGTAGCCCTTGAGGATCGCGTCGTCGGTGGTGACGGCGTCGACCTTCTTGTCCAGCAGTTGCGAGACGCACTCGGAGTAGGTCTTGAACTCCGAGATGTTGTTCGGCTCGGTGAGGCCCTCGTCCTTGACCTTCTGGATCGGCGTCGAGCCGGTCGCGGAGCAGACCTTCTTGCCCTTCAGCCCGGTCTTGCCGGCGTCCATCGAGGTGTCGTCCTTGCGGACCAGCAGGTCCTGGCCGGCGACGAAGTACGGGCCGGCGAAGCCGACCAGCTTCTTGCGCTTGTCGGTGATCGAGTAGGTGCCGACGTAGTAGTCGATCTCGCCACCGGCGATCGCCGTCTCGCGGTTGGCGGACGGGATCTCCTTGTACTCGATCTTCTCCGGGTCGAAGCCGAGCTGCGCCGAGACCATCCGGGCGATCTCGATGTCGAAGCCGCAACGCTTGCCGTTGGCATCCTTGTAGCCGAGGTTCGGCTGGTCGGCCTTGACCCCGACGATCGCGTTGCCGCGGGCCTTGATCTTGGCGAAGGTCGCGCTGCCGGCCAGGTCGGCCGCGGGGGCGACGTCGAACTTGTGCAGGTCGCCGCAGCCGCTGGTGCTGCCGCCGCCGGTGTCACCGCCGCCGGAGACCGGCTCGTCCTTGCCACAGGCACCGACGGTCAGCGCGAGCGCCGCGACGCCGAGCGTGGCGACGAGGTTGCGCATTCTCATTGGGGATCCCCTTCGTGTGTTTTTACTGCAGTTGCGGCCGGCCCGTGGGGCCCGCCGGGCGTCTCGTCAGTGCTTGAGGATCTTCCCGAGGAAGTCCTGGGCACGCCGTGAGGTCGGGTTGGTGAAGAAGGTGTCGGGGGTCGCCTCTTCGACGATCTCGCCGTCGGCCATGAACACGACCCGGTTGGCGGCACTGCGGGCGAAGCCCATCTCGTGCGTGACCACGACCATCGTCATGTTCTGCCGGGCCAGATCGATCATCACCTCGAGAACCTCCTGGATCATCTCCGGGTCGAGCGCCGAGGTGGGCTCGTCGAACAGGATGACCTTCGGATCCATCGCCAGCGCCCGCGCGATCGCGACGCGCTGCTGCTGGCCGCCGGACAGTTGGGCCGGGTACTTCGACGCCTGGTTGGCCACCCCGACCCGCTCGAGCAGTTCCATCGCGCGCTGCTCGGCCTGCTTCGGGTCGGTCTTGCGGACCTTCAACGGACCGAGGGTGACGTTCTGCAGGATCGTCTTGTGGGCGAACAGGTTGAACGACTGGAAGACCATGCCGACGTCGGCGCGCAGCTTGGCCAGCGCCTTGCCCTCGCTCGGCAGCGGCTGGCCGTCCAGCATGATCTCGCCCGAATCGATCGGCTCGAGCCGGTTGATCGCCCGGCACAGCGTGGACTTGCCGGACCCGGACGGTCCGATCACCACGACCACCTCGCCCCGGTTGATGGACAGGTTGATGTCCTTCAGCACATGGAGGTCACCGAAATGCTTGTTCACACCTGTCAGGGCGACAAGACCTGTTGTCGTCACGGTATCGACGGCGGAGGAATCGCTCATGGCGAGAACCTAGCGGAGGCGCGGGGTGACTGCACGGATCCCCGGTTCCACGGTGGTAACGATCTGCAATCTCACCGAGCGGGCTGTGACCGTGCGGTCACAGCCCGCTCGATGATGGCCGTTAGTGTCCGGAACCGCGCGTTCCGCAGCAACCGGCTGCAGTCAGAGTGTTCGCACGGTTGTCGTCGAGCACCACCAGGTCGGCGATCTTGCGCGGCTCGACCGTCGCGGCGTACAGCGCCTGGTGCGGGGTGAGCGGCCGCCCTGTCCCGGGTAGGGAAATGTCTACCCTCGGACGTACTCTTGGTGGCTGTTATGCGTACATACGAGGTCCGCACCCACGGGTGCCAGATGAACGTGCATGACTCCGAGCGCCTTCGCGGCCTGCTGGAGGAGGCCGGTTATGTCCGCGCGCCCGAGGGCGGCCAGGCCGACGTGGTCGTCTTCAACACCTGCGCGGTCCGCGAGAACGCAGACAACAAGTTGTACGGCAATCTCGGTCACCTGGCGCCGGTGAAGGCGAAGAACCCGGGCATGCAGATCGCCGTCGGCGGCTGCCTGGCGCAGAAGGACAAGGCGACCATCACCAAGAAGGCGCCCTGGGTGGACGTCGTCTTCGGCACCCACAACATCGGCTCGCTGCCGGTGCTGCTGGAGCGGGCCCGGATCGCCGAGGAGTCCCAGGTCGAGATCCTGGAGGCGCTCGACGTCTTCCCGTCGACGCTGCCGACCCGCCGCGAGTCGCCGTACTCCGCCTGGGTGTCGGTCAGCGTCGGCTGCAACAACACCTGCACGTTCTGCATCGTCCCCGCGCTGCGCGGCCGGGAGAAGGACCGCCGCCCGGGCGACGTGCTCGCCGAGGTCGAGGCGCTGGTCGCCGAGGGCGTGCTCGAGGTGACCCTGCTCGGCCAGAACGTGAACTCGTACGGCGTCGAGTTCGGCGACCGGTTCGCCTTCGGCAAGTTGCTGCGCGCGTGTGGCTCGATCGAGGGGCTGGAGCGCGTCCGGTTCACGTCGCCGCACCCGCGCGACTTCACCGCGGACGTGATCGAGGCGATGGCCCAGACCCCGAACGTGATGCCGTCGCTGCACATGCCGCTGCAGTCCGGCTCCGACCAGATCCTCAAGACGATGCGCCGCTCGTACCGCCGCGACCGCTACCTCAAGATCATCTCCGACGTCCGCGCGGCGATGCCCGACGCGGCGATCACCACCGACATCATCGTCGGGTTCCCGGGGGAGACCGAGGAGGACTTCCAGGGCACCCTCGACGTGGTCCGCGAGGCCCGGTTCGCCGGCGCGTTCACGTTCCAGTACTCCAAGCGCCCCGGCACTCCGGCCGAGGTGATGGAAGACCAGGTGCCCCGCGAGGTCGTGCAGGAGCGGTACGAGCGACTCGTCGCGCTGCAGGATGAGATGGCCTGGGACGAGAACAAGAAGATCGTCGGCCGCTCGGTCGAGGTCCTGATCGCCGAGGGGGAGGGGCGCAAGGACGCCGCCACCCATCGGTTGTCCGGCCGCGCCCGGGACAACCGCCTGGTCCACTTCGCGCTGCCCGAAGGCGTCGAGAGGCCGCGCCCCGGCGATATGGCGACCGTCGAGATCACCTACGCCGCCCCGCACCACTTGGTGGCGGACGTCTTCGGTTCAGTACGGCGTACGCGGGCGGGCGACGCCTGGGAACGTGCTCAGGACGCGCCTGCGGCCGCTGCCGCGCCGGGCGTCATGCTCGGGATGCCGAGCATCGGAGCCACTCCGCTGGAGCCGGCCACCGGCGGCTGCCAGGTCGGCTGACCCTTCCGTGCTGCCGCCTGACGCCGAACCCTTCGCCTCCGGGCGGGACGCGGACGTCTACTCGATCGACGAGTCCTGGGTGCTTCGGCGGTATCGCAACGGTCATCCGGTCCGCGACGAGGCCGACTTCATGCGCTGGGTCGCGAAGTACGACTATCCGGTCCCGGCGGTCCGTCAGGTCGATGGCGCCGACATGGTGATCGAGCGACTGAGCGGTCCCACCCTCGCCGACGCTGCGATCGCCGGTGAGGTCTCCCCGGTGGAGCTGGGTCGGATGCATGCCGACCTGCACCGCCGCCTGCACGCCATCCCCGCACCCAGTGGCACTTCAGGCCAGGTCGTCGTGCACGGCGATCTTCACCCGGAGAACGTCATCCTGACAGCCGAGGGGCCGGTCGTGATCGACTGGCGCAACGCCGAGGAAGGCCAGGCGGAGTTCGACGTCGCCATGACCGCCATCATCTTCGCCCAGGTCGCCCTGGACCCCGCCTTCGAGTCGCTGTCCCCGTTGCTCCGTAAGGCCCTCGCCGGCTATCTCGCAGACTCCATCGACCCCACACCCGGCCTGGACGCCGCTCTCGCCTCCCGCGGCGCCAACCCCACCCTCACCGCGGCAGAGTTGGCCCTCCTCCCGGCCCAGGCCGGACTGATCCGCTCCTACCTCACGCGCTGAGGAAGTCGCCGGGTTTGAGCGGGCGGTCGACGATGCGGAGTTCGCCGATGTGGCCCGCGAAGGACTGCTCGATCTTGTTGGCGTAGTGATTGGCGCCCAGCAGCCAGGCAGCGCCGGTGGTGCTGAGGCCGTTGGAGCGGGTGGCGGGGTTGCGAAGGAGTTCAGAGGAGTCGATGAACAAGGTGGTGTGGCGGCCGTCGTTCACCACGGCGACGTGGAACCAGCGGCCGGCGACCTCCTCGTGGCCCCAGTTGGTGAAGGTGTCGTTGCGGTCGAGCGGGTAGACGGCCCACTGCACCTGGCGTCCGCCGGAGAAGGCGAGGTTGACGACGGGTTCCGAGGGGTCGCTGCCGGTTTTGCCCGCGTCAGCGCCGGTGCCGAGACGGCTCAGCAGACCTTCCCAGGAGTGGTCCTGCCCGTCGTCGGAGAGCTTCACGAAGGCCTCGATCGTGTAGCCGTCGCGGAAGGTCAGGCGGTTGAGCGGGGCGTTGTCGGCGGTCTTCAGGTAACCGCCGCGGGCCGGGTTCTTGCCACCGGCAAAGAACCAACTGGCGTGGCCGGGCTGGTCCGGGTGGTGCTCGGGAGTAGCGCGAAGGCTGTCGGCCGGTGAGCCCGGGAGCAGGACCGGCGTGAGGTCGTTACCGCGGCCGGAGTGGTCGACGACGCGGGTGCCGACCGGGCCGTCGAGGCGCCAGTACGCAACCGTGCCGGGGATCACCATCGCGGCTGGATCGCGAGCCGGGCGTACTGGCGCCGGGTCGAACCCGGCGAAGCGGGCGGTGAAGTCGAGTGGGACGCTGAAGCGGTTGGTGTCGTCGCTGAGCTCGATCTCGGCCTCGGCGAGCAGGCTGCGCCGGGCCGGCTGCTGGCTCAGGATCCACGGGTTGACCGTCTCGACATCGATCGTGTTCCGGGCCAGGTCGAAGTGGTACAGCCGGATCATCGCGCCGCCGCCGTAGTACCGGTCCTGGTAGTTGGTGAGGTGCAGGTGCACGTCGTGGCCGGCGGCGTTCTGCCGGGTCACCCGCCCGGACGGCCAGTAGTGCCCGTTCAGGGTGAGGAAGATCTGGTTGTTGCCGTCGACAAGTTGGTCCCAGACCCGCTCGCCGTGCTCGGTGAAGTACGCGACGGGCTTGCCGGGGTCGGCGTTCACCAGTTCGTGGATGGTCAGGATCACCGGCAGCGTCGGGTGGTCCGCGATCACCTGGCGGGCCCAGGCGAAGGACGCGTCCGACGGGCGCCAGTCCATTGCCAGCAGCAACCACTGGCGACCGGCCGCGCGGAACACGTGGTACGAGTTGTAACCGTCCGGTGTCGACCCGCCGTACGTGCTCATCCGGCGGAACCGCTGCGGCCCGAAGGTGCGCAGGTACGCCGAGTCGCCGCGCTGGTCGTCGGTGGAGCCGTCGATGTCGTGGTTGCCCGCCAGCACGCTGTACGGCATCCGGGCTCGGTCGAGGACGGCGAACACGGGGTCGGCCTGGGCGAACTCGCTCGCCTGCGCGTTCTCCACCACGTCACCCAGGTGCGCGGTGAACACGATGTTGTCGGCCGCCCGCTGCTCGATCAGGTACTCGAAGGTCGCCGTCAGCGGCGCGGGATCACCCCGGTCCAGATCGAACAGGTACTGCGTATCGGGCACGACCGCGATGGTGAAGCGCGGGTTGTCCGGGTCGGGCCGGGTGCTCGCCGCGCCGATGCTCCCCGCGGCGCTGGTGCTCCTGGCGCCGGTGGTCTCCGCGGCAGCGGTCGCGGCGCCTGACTCGGCCGCAGCGGGCAGGGCCCCGGCGATACCGCCGCCCAGTGCGCCGCCCAGTGCGGCGCCGGCGCCGAGTGCGCCCGCCTGGAGGATCCGCCGCCTGCTCGTACCGTCGTGCTGCTCGTTCATCGGTGCCTCCAGCGCTCAGCCGTGGGGCCTCACGCCCACGCATCGCAGGCACTCTAGAGCGGTTGCCCTCAGCATCGGTGAACGGCAGGCGAACGTCTCACCGCGGCTGGTGGGCCTACCCGAAACCGTGCGCGATCACCGGGGGAATGCTGCCGTCGCGCAGGCCGGCCAGGACGCGGGCCTCGTGCGGGACGACCGGATCGGGGAGTTTGTCGAGGGAGAACCAGTCGAGGCCGGCCGCCTTGCCCGGCTCCATCAGTCGTGGCTCGCCGGTCCAGCGGGCGGCGGTGAAGAAGAAGTCGACGCGTTCGTCGATCGCCAGGCCGTTGCCGCCGGTGCGGTGCATCGCGGTGAGCGGGACCAGGTCGTCGGCGGCGATCTCCACGCCGACCTCCTCGCGCACCTCGCGCCGGGCCGCGTCGAGGACGGACTCACCGTGCTCGACATGACCGGCCGGGACCGCCCAGTAGCCGTCCATGTAGCCGGTGTTGGCCCGGAGCAACAACAACACCTCGTCGCCCCGGCGCAGGGCCACGTACGCGGCGGGAATCACCTGAAACCGATCCATGCCGCTCACCCTAGAGAAGCCAACAGACAAACCGGAAAGGGATGAAGAGCGGCGGGCCGGAAAAGGATGAAGGGCCGCGGGCCGGAAAAGGGTGAAGAGCCGCGGGCCGGAAAGGATGAAGGGCCGCAAGGAGGAATCCCTTGCGGCCCTTCGGGACGTGGTCAGGCCGGCTTGGGGCCGTTGTCGATGTCGTCGTCCTGGCCGTCGAGGCCGTCGAGACGGTCCTTGGCCTGGTCGACACCCTGGTCGATCTTGTCCCCGTACTTGCCGCCGGTCTTGTCGTCAGCGAAGTCACCGGCCTTGTCGAGGCCGTCGCCGACCTTGTCACCGTGGGAGTCGACGACGTCGGTCGCCTTCTCCTTGAGCTCCTCGGCCTTGCCCTTGAACTTGTCGAAGATGCCCATCTCTGGGGCTCCCATTCCCTAGCGTAGTGATCTATTTACAGACAGCTAGCGGCGATCTTCCCATCATCGAAGCCCCAGGTGTGGGATGCGGCTCAGGTGCCGTCGTTACCGCCGGACTCGATGTCGCCGCCGGACTCGATGTCGCCACCGGATTCGATGTCACCGCCCGATTCGATGTCGCCACCGGACTCGATGTCACCACCGCTGTCCTTGCTCTTGAGCCCCTCGGCTCCCTGTCCCGCCAGGTCCAGGTTCTCCTTGGCGGCGTCCGCCTCTTCCTCGAACGGATTGCTCACTGGGTGTTCCTCCCGAGTAGGTGCTGCGATGGTCACGGTCGCCCGGACCCGCCGTCGATCGGATAGCGGTCCGGACCGTAATTCCCTTGCTCCTGTTCCTACCGAACTCAGAGGGTCACCACAAGCCTTTCGGGGCCGGAAGTTCCCGAGTTCACGCCGATCCACGCTCCGTCACCCGGCACTGTCACACTGAGGGGATGGTCGAGTCACTCGTCGTCGCCGTCGTCGGTCCCACGGCGGCCGGAAAATCCGACCTTTCGGTTGCCCTGTGCAAGAGGTTGACCGGGGAGGTGGTGAACGCCGACGCGATGCAGGTCTACCGCGGCATGGACGTCGGTACGGCGAAGATCACCGCCGCCGAGCAGCAGGGTGTTCCGCACCACTTGCTCGACATCCTCGACGTCACCCGGACCGCGACGGTCGCGGAGTTCCAGCAGTTGGCGCGGCGGGCGATCGACGACTGCCTGACCCGTCAGGTGGTTCCGGTCCTGGCCGGAGGCTCGGCGCTCTACGTCCGCGCGATCCTCGACGACTTCGCCTTCCCGGGCACCGACCCCGCGGTACGGGCGCGGCTGGAGGCCGAGTTGGAAGAGCACGGGTCCGGCGCGTTGCACGCCCGCCTCGCCGGCCAGGATCCCGCCGCCGCCGAGCAGATCCTGCCGAGCAACGGCCGGCGTATTGTCCGCGCCCTCGAGGTCATCGAGATCACCGGCGGCCCGTACGTCGCGACGCTCCCCGAGCACACCTACATCTACCCGGGCGCCGTGCAACTCGGCCTCGACGTACCGCGACCCGTGCTCGACGAGCGGATCGACCGCCGGGTGGACCGGATGTTCGAGCAAGGCTTCGTCGAAGAGGTGAAGGACCTGCTGGGCAAGGGCTTGCTGGCCGGCCGTACTGCGAACCGCGCGCTCGGGTACTCCCAGGTGATCGCCCTCCTGCGGGGGGAGATCTCCGAGGCCGAGGCGCGGGACCGGACCGCCCAGGCCACCCGCAGGTTCGCCCGGCGCCAGGATTCCTGGTTCCGCAAGGATCCACGGATCACCTGGCTGCCCTACGACGCTCCCGATCTGGTGGAACGCGCGCTCGCGACAGTACGAGGCAACCAGTCGGGTCCCGGCGGCGTAGTCGAGGTGGAAGAAGGCCTGGGGGCTGTGGATGCGAGGGGGTGACCGTGAGGCCGAGTTCCGCGAGTACGTCGTCGCGGACCGCGGCAGACTGTTGAGGACGGCGATGTTGCTCACCGCGGGGGATGTGCACACCGCCGAGGATCTGGTCCAGACCACCTGCACCCGGGTGTACGTGCACTGGCACCGGATCCGGCACGAAGGCGCCGGGCCGTATGCGCACCGCATCCTGGTCAACGCCTTCCTGGACGAGCGCCGCCGGGCCGGCCGCCACCCCGAGGTGGTGACGGCCGAGACGTTCGAGCCGAGGCTTTCGGAGACGACGGATCCGGTGGACACGCTGGCCGTCCGCAAGGCCCTGCTGGAACTCGCGCCGCGGCAGCGTGCCGTCCTGGTGCTGAGGTACTTCCAGGACCTCGACGTGGCCAGTTGCGCCCGGATCCTGGAGTGCACCGAGGGCACCGTGAAGAGCCAGACCGCGAAAGCGCTGAAACGACTGAAGGACCTGATGGCCGACGACCCGGCCACGGATCCCGCGACCGGGAGTAGCTGAGAAGTGGACGACGTGAAGAGGCTGTTGACGCAGTTCGCCGACCGTGCGGTCGACGGCATCCCGCCGGCCGACGTGGACGCGGACGTGGCGCGTGGACGCCGGGCGTTGCGCCGGATCAAGGCGCGCCGCCGGGTCACCGGCGTGCTGTGTGCCGCCGCCGTGACGACGGCTGTGCTCGCGATCGGGAACCAGGTGAAGTGGTGGGGCGGTGGCGAGACGGAGGTCGCCACCGGCGCCGAGGAGGCCAGTGCACCGGCGGCGGGCGCCGACACGGACCGGTCTCTGGCGACGCCCGCCGCGACGCCGTCGCGGTCGGACGAGGGGGCGACGACGTACTCGAGTTCCACCATCGCGCTGGTCGCCAACCAGCAGGTCTGGAGGAACATCGGCTGCACGCTCGCACCGCTGGGCTGGACCGCGGAGCCCACCGCGACCGCGGAGCGCGTCGTACTGACGCCGCCGAGCGCGCGGACGTCCGACGACGTGGCGGCCAAGCTGGAGCTTCGGGCGGCCCCGCAGGCCCAGACCCTGCAGGCGGTCCGGGTGACCGAGGAGGCCGGCAAGGTCTTCCATCTCGGCACCTTCGCGGGCCGGGAGACCGGCCAGGTGATGGTCGGCGACACGTGGCTGATGGTGCAGCTACCGGTCGGCACCCAGGAATGGAACGACGACCTGCTGCGCCGCTTCCTGGCTTCCTGCACGGTCAACTGACGCGCCGGAACGCGCGAGAACTGGCGTACGCGCCGCTGAGGCGGTAGGCAGGGCCTGTCCCTGTATGCCCAGCTCCTGCGGAGGACCCGTGACACCGAAAAGCCTGGCCGCGACCCTGATGGCGGGTGCGCTCGTCCTGTCCGGCTTGACCGCGAGCAGCGCCGCGGCCACTCACAAGCCCCGGCTGCCGGAGAAGAACGCGACCTCGGTCGGGTTCGGCGGTGCCGTCTCGTCGGTCGATCCCGACGCCACCAAGATCGGCCTGTCCGTACTGCGCCGCGGCGGCAACGCCGTCGACGCGGCGGTCGCCACCGCGGCCGCGCTCGGCGTCACCGAGCCGTACTCCGCCGGGATCGGCGGCGGCGGGTACTTCGTCTACTACGACGCGAAGACCCGCAAGGTCTCCACCATCGACGGCCGGGAGACCGCGCCCGCGACGATGCCGCGCGACGCGTTCATCAACCCCGCCACCGGAGCGCCGTACCGGTTCACTCCCGAGTTGGTCACCTCGGGTGTTTCCGTCGGAGTGCCCGGCACCTTGGCCACCTGGAACTCCGCCTTGAAGCAGTGGGGATCGCTGTCGCTGCGCAAGGCTTTGAAGCCGGCCGCGGAACTGGCCGATCGTGGCTTCGTCGTGGACGCGACCTTCCGCAGCCAGACGCTCGACAACAAGGCACGGTTCGCCGCCATCGTGCCGACCGCGAAGCTGTTCCTGCCCAACGGAGATGCTCCGGTGGTCGGCTCGGTGTTCAAGAACAAGGAGCTCGCCAAGACCTACGAGCTGATCGGCAAGAAGGGGCCGTCGGCGTTCTACACCGGTCCGCTCGCGCAGGAGATGGAGAACGTCGTCAAGGCTCCGCCGAAGACCGCCGGGACCACCTTGCCGGTGATGCCGGGCTACCTGACGACGGCGGACCTGGCGAAGTACAAGGTGATCGACCGCGCTCCGACGAAGGTCCGCTACAACGGGCTCGACGTGTACGGGATGGCGCCGTCCTCGTCCGGTGGAACCACCGTCGGCGAGGCGCTGAACATCCTGACCCCGTGGAAGTTGTCGAAGCAGTCGACCCCGCAGGCGCTGCACACGTACCTCGAGGCGTCCGCGCTGGCCTTCGCCGATCGCGGCGCGTACGTGGGCGATCCGGCGTACGTGGACGTGCCGACGAAGGAGTTGCTGTCGGCCGGGTTCGGCAGGGAGAGGTCCTGCCTGATCGACCCGGACACGGCGGCGATGAAGCCGGTGAAGCCCGGTTCCCCGGACGGCTCGTACGCACCCTGCGCCGCCGGCGTGGCGACCGCGGACCGGCCTGACAGCAAGGGGTTGTCGACCACACATCTGGTGGCCGCCGACAAGTGGGGCAACGTGGTGTCGTACACGCTGACCATCGAGCAGACCGGCGGCAGCGGGATCACCGTGCCCGGTCGCGGCTTCCTGCTGAACAACGAACTGACGGACTTCTCCGCGGTCTACGACCCGGCCGACCCGAACCGGATCGAGCCCGGCAAGCGGCCGCGGTCCTCGATGTCGCCGACGATCGTGCTCAGGCACGGCAAGCCGTTCCTGGCGCTCGGCTCGCCGGGCGGTTCGACCATCATCACGACCGTCCTGCAGACGCTGACGAACCGCCTGGACCGCGGGATGAGCCTGCCCCAGGCCGTCGCCGCGCCCCGCGCCTCCCAGCGCAACACGGCGAACGTGACCGCCGAACCGCCGTTCATCGAGAAGTACGGCGCGGCGCTGGCGCCGTACAAGCACACCTTGGTCCCGTCCGGTGACGCCTTCACCTCAGCGGCCGAGATCGGTGCTGTGGCGGCACTGGAGGTCCTGCCAGGCGGCGGCTACCTCGCCGCGGCCGAGCCCACCCGTCGAGGCGGCGGATCCGCCGGAACGGTCCACGAGATCTGGGCCCGCTAGCCCTTCTTCAGCCGGCGGGGCTCCGTCGGTAGCGGTGGTGGTGCTGGAGTCGGCTCAACGGCAGCCGACTCCAGCCAGCCGTCGTACTCCGCCAGCAACGCCTCCAGTACCGCGTGGTCCGTGCCCGCGGCAGCACCAGCACCCACGGGTGGTCCTCGTCGTCGTCCTCACCCTGGAACTTCTCCCGCCGCACGGTCAGGCCGTCCACCGGCAGCCGATGCGCGACCGCCTCCGCGTCCTCGCGCTCGTAGAAGTACGCAACCAACTGCTCACCCATGCCGAAACCGTACGATCTCCCTATGAGCGAGCGGAGCGAGGTCATCAAAAGGCACTGTGCATCCCGTGTCTCCTCCGCGCCCGGAGCGAAGCGAGGACGTGGATGAGCACCGGTACCTTCCCCTGGCTGAAGGGGCATGGGACGGAGAACGACTTCATCCTGCTGCCCGACCCCGACGGGTCCCTGCACGGGGATCTCGATCCAGCGGTGGTGCGCTTCCTCTGTGACCGGTACGCCGGGCTCGGCGCCGACGGCGTACTGCGAATCATCGAGGGCTCGAAGCAGTCGTACGTCGAGGACGGTGGCGACTGGTTCATGGACTACCGCAACGCCGACGGGTCGGTCGCGGAGATGTGCGGCAACGGCATCCGCGTCTTCGTCCGGTACCTCGTGGAGGCGGGCCTGGCCGGGGACAAGCCGGTGCGGGTGGGCACCCGGGCCGGGGTGAAGGACGTCGTGCTCAACGACGACGGCACGATCACCGCCGACATGGGCGAGCCGGCCTTCCCCGGACCGGCCGGGATCGTGGTCGACGCGAACGGGCACCAGTGGCCCGCCCTGCACGTGAACATGGGGAATCCGCACGCGGTGGCCTTCGTGGACGACCTGACCGAGCCGGGGCCGTTGCTGGACCAGCCGGGCTGGACACCGGCCGAGGCGTTTCCTGAGGGCGCGAACGTCGAGTTCGTCGTCCGCAAGGGGCCGCACGAGGTGGCGATGCGGGTGCACGAGCGTGGCGCGGGGGAGACCCGCTCCTGCGGCACCGGCACGTGCGCTGTCGCGGTGGCGTCCGCCCGGGCCGCGCACCAGAGCGCACCGGTCACGTACCGCGTCGAAGTACTGGGTGGGGCCGTCACGGTCACGTGGCGTGAGGACAACCATCTGGAGCTCACCGGGCCGGCCGTGGTGCACGCCCGCGGGGAGTTCGACCGGGCCTGGCTGCCGCGCTGAGGGGAATTCACCGGCACGCCGGGTCGTTGAACCAGTAATCGGGTCGCCTGACCGGGTGTCCCGTGCCACGATGGAAGGTATATGACGACCCATTCGAACGCATACGAAGAGACCGACGTCGAACTTGACCTGGATCAGGACGACCAGGACTCCTCGTCGGGTTATGACCAGGATTTGAGCACCGAGGGACTGGAGCTCGAGGAACGCCAGGCGCTACGGCGCGTGGTCGGGATGTCGACCGAGCTGACGGACATCAGCGAGGTCGAGTACCGCAAGCTGCTGCTGGAGCGCGTGCTACTGGTCGGCGTGTGGACCGAAGGCAGCGCCGAGGACGCCGAGAACTCGCTCGCCGAGCTGAAACTGCTCGCCGAGACCGCGGGTTCGGAGGTGCTCGACGGCGTGATCCAACGGCGCAAGAAGCCGGACCCCGCGACCTTCATCGGTAGCGGCAAGGTGGCCGACCTGCGCAACCTGGTCGCCTCCCTCGGCGCCGACACGGTGATCGCGGACGGCGAGCTCGCGCCGGCCCAGCTGCGGAACCTGGAAGACAAGCTGAAGGTCAAGGTGGTCGACCGGACCGCGCTGATCCTCGACATCTTCGCCCAGCACGCGAAGAGCAAGGAAGGCAAGGCCCAGGTCGAGCTGGCCCAGCTGCAGTACATGAAGCAGCGGCTGCGTGGTTGGGGTGGGAACCTGTCCCGCCAGGCCGGTGGCCGGGTCGGTGCGGCCGGTGGCGGTATCGGTGGCCGTGGTCCCGGTGAGACCAAGATCGAGACCGACCGGCGCCGGATCAACACCAAGATCTCCAAGCTGCGCCGCGAGCTGAAGGACATGAAGGGCACCCGCTCGACGATGCGGCAGGAACGCCGCCGGCACTCGATCCCGTCGGTGGCGATCGCGGGCTACACGAACGCGGGCAAGTCCTCGCTGCTGAACAAGCTGACCGGCGCCGGGGTGCTGGTCGAGAACGCGCTGTTCGCGACCCTGGACCCGACCACCCGGCGGACCACCACGAACGACGGGCGGGTCTACACCTTCACCGACACCGTCGGGTTCGTCCGGCACCTGCCGCACGACATCGTCGAGGCGTTCCGCTCGACGCTGGAGGAGGTCGCGGACGCGGACCTGCTGCTGCACGTGGTGGACGGCTCGCACCCGGATCCGATCGCCCAGATCCACGCCGTCCGCGAGGTGCTGAGCGAGATCGGCGCCTCGGACGTCCCGGAGATCATCGTGATCAACAAGGGCGACCTGGCCGACCCGATGGCGCTCGCGCCGATCCTGCACCGGGAGACCGGGGCGCTGGTGGTGTCCGCCCGGACCGGCGAGGGGATCGACAAGCTCCGCGCGCTGGTGGAGGCCTCCCTGCCCATCCCGGACGTCGCGGTCGACCTGCTGCTGCCGTACGACCGGGGCGACCTGGTCTCGCGGATCCACTCCGAGGGTGCGGTCGACCAACTCGAGCACACCGCGGACGGCACCCGCCTGACCGGCCGGGTGCACGCGAACCTGGCGGGCGACCTCACGCAGTACGCGGCGCACTGATCCGGAAAGAACTCACGCACCGACAAAGGCCAGCGGCCCCGGGATGATCCCGGGGCCGCTGGTTTTCGGTGCTCAGGTGGTGCGGGGTCAGTTGCGCTTGGAGACGTTCACCTTGATGGTGGTGCCCTTGCGCTCCAGGACCTTGATGTTGACGCCGTGGTTCGGGACCTTGACGCCGGCCTGCGGCTGCTCGGCGAACCAGTACGTCTTCGAGTCGTTGAACGTCGGAACGCCGTTCTGACCGCGGATGTAGCTGGGGTCGCCGTTCAGGTGCAGGGTGAAGCTCTCGGCCTTCTCGAGGCCGAACGGGGCGTCGTAGCCGCCGACCCGCGGGCGCCAGATGCCACCGTCGAGACGGTTGATCGGGACCGGGTGCGAGTCGATCGGCAGGACCAGGCCCTCGCCCGGGTGCACGTTGGTGTTGTTGTCACGCTGCGAGGTGTCCCAGTACCAGAGCAGCAGACCGTCCTCGTACGGGAAGTGCTCGACCTTGTCCGGCAGCGTGCTCGCCCAACCGAAGTTGTACGGGCCGGTCTTCAGGTGCGCGTCGTACGACACGTGGTTGATGTGCGAGGCGAGGTAGTAGTTGTCGTGCTGCGTGGTCAGCGTCGCGCCGACCGAGCTGAAGCCGTTCAGCGTCCAGCCTTCCGGCGAGGCCTCCGCACCGGAGTCGACCAGCGTGGTCGCCCCCGACATCACCTTGATCGCGTCGGCGAAGAAGCCGAAGCCACCGGTGTTGGCGTCGGTGGTGTAGCGG
Source organism: Kribbella sancticallisti (assembly GCF_039530625.1). NCBI lineage: Bacteria > Bacillati > Actinomycetota > Actinomycetes > Propionibacteriales > Kribbellaceae > Kribbella > Kribbella sancticallisti. Next base: position 304,593 of record NZ_BAAAOS010000019.1, read on the forward strand.
AACTGCAGGCCGATCGTCTTGCCGGCGTAGGCCGACAGGTCGAAGGTGGCCGGCTTCCAGCCGTTGCTCTCGCCGTCGATGCCGTTGCCCTCGGCCGGGTTGGTGATGGTGCCCTGGATCGGCTTGTAGCCAGTGCCGTCGTTCACCTCGACGAAGGCGTAGTCACACGCGGTGGTGTCGCAGTCCTCGATCTCCCAGTTCGCCTGGAAGGTGAGGCTCGCGGCGCCGGCCGGCAGGGTGACCTGACGGTTCATCGTGTGGGTGAAGTTGTCGCCCTCGCCGCTCCACCACGTCTTGCTGCCGGCGTACGGCGGCTGCAACGGGGTGGTGACGCTCTTCTTCGGCAGCGTGACGACCAGGCCCTGGGCCTTCTTCGAGTTGTACTCGTGCGGGCCGAGCTCGAGGGTCCGGTTCTGGCCGGCCGCGACGATCTCGTAGTCCAGCCAACCGAGCTGGAGCTTGTCCCACGCACCGAGGTCGGCCGCCTGCTCGCCGATACCGCCGTCAGTGGGCTTGCCGACCCGGCTCTGCGCCATGATCGTCCACCAGTTCACGCCGTTCTCGATCGCGGGACCGGACGTGTCGTAGTGGTCCGGCAGACCGAGGTCGTGGCCGTACTCGTGGGCGAAGACGCTGATGCCGCCGTTCTCCGGCTGGATCGTGTAGTCACCGACCCACAGACCGGTGTCGCCCAGCTGGGTACCACCGATCGGGTTGTTGGCCGGGCCGCCGGCCAGACCGACGTACCAGCGGTGCGACCAGATGGCGTCCTCGCCCTGGTGCGGGTCACCGTCGGCCTGGTCGCCGCCGGAGTGCACGATCTGGAAGTGGTCGATGTAGCCGTCCGGCTCGTTGAAGTTGCCGTCACCGTCGAAGTCGTAGCGGTCCCACTCGTCGAACGTCTTCAGCTCGGCGGCGATCTCCGCGGTGGTGCGGCCGGCCGCCTTCTGGTCGGTCACCCACTGGTTCACCGAGTCCCGGACCAGCGCCCAGGTGTTGTTGCAGACGTTGCCGGTGCACGGGAAGCCGTTGGACCGGCCGTAGCGGGCCTCGTTGTACTGGACCTTGACCCAGTCGGTGACGGTGCCGTCGACGCTGTAGCGGCCGGACGACTGCTTCTCGTAGTACTTCTTCACCGAGTTGCCGCTGCCGAAGTACATGTCGGCGTAGTGCTGCCGGTTGTAGTCGGGCTGCCAGACGGTGGAGTTGTCCACCGAGCGGTCCGGTGCGGGGATCGCGTTGTGCAACGGGCCCTCGAACGTCGCCGGACCGGGCACGTTGGGTGCCGTGTCCTGGTCGGGGTAGTTCGGGTGCCGCTCGTTGCCGAACTCGGCCAGCACGACGAAGATCCGGTCGGTCTTCTCCCGGGCCAGCTCGACGTACTGCGCCACCTGGGCGGTCTTGGCGGTCGCCGTCTTGGCGGTGGCGGTCTTGGTGCCCTTGGCGCCGGCGGTCTTGGTACCGAGCCGGACCACCGTGCTGGCCCCGCGCTTCTCGGCCTTGGCGGTGCCGTTGAGCACCTTGGTCAAGGCTTCCTCGCGCAACTCCCGGCGCTTGTCCTCCAGCGGATTGGGCAGCTCATCCGAGGCCGGTGCCTCACTCGCGACCGGCGGCGCAGTACCGAGGTCCTGGGCCTGGGGCTGGGCGGCGTTACCGGCTGAGGCCATGCTCAGACCGATCGTCGTCGCCAAAGCCAGGCTGAACAGCCCGGCGGATATCTTGCGCACGATTCCCTCCCTGCATCCGAAAAAAGCACGCCGCGCTTGGTGACGCGGCGTGGTCATTGCTCCCCCGAGCGTGTAGAACTGCCGCGACAGTACGGGGAAATTCGGTGTTGCTGAAGTGGTTCGGGAAAATTTCCACGCAACAGCGGGGAATCATGCACTCACGCAATGAGTAGGACCACCTGACCCGGTGGAGTGACACCACGCTGGGTGAGGAACCACGGGATTGGCACACTGTCCGCCATGAACACAGTGCCGGAGGCCGGCCGGTCGCCGGGGGAGTCCGTCGACCTGCTGCTGCCGTTGTGGCGCGCCTTGGTGGTCTTCCGGGTGATCACCTGGGTGTTCGCCTGCTTCGGTGTCTGGAGCCGCTGGACGGGCATCCACGACCCGTCCGGCGCCGTGATCCAGATGGCGGTGATGGGCGCGTGGACGATCGTCGCCTCGATCGGCTACAGCCGGCACTGGGGCCGCCGGAACACCCGGCTCGCCTTCGCCGACCTGATCGTCACGGTCGGCTGCATGTACCTGACCCTGCTGGCCCAGCCCCTGCTCGACATCCGCGCCGGCGCCTCCGTGCTCACCTCGGTCTGGGCGGCCGGCCCGGTCATCGCCCTGGCGATCTCCCGCGGCCGCGACGGCGGACTGCTCGGGGCGGCGGCAATCAGCCTGGCGTTGCTTTCCCTCCGCGGTGTCGACAACGCAGCGAAAATACTCAGTAACGTTCAGTTGCTCCTGGTCGCCGGAATAGTCGTCGGGTACGCCGCGACGACAATGCGGCGGGCCACCTTTCGGCTGCGCGAGGCAATTGCCGCCGAAAGCGCGACGGCCGAGCGGCTCCGCCTCAGCCGGTCGATCCACGACGGAGTACTGCAGGTGCTCGCCCAGGTGCAGCGACGCGGTACTGCGATCGGCGGCGAGGCGGTCGAGTTGGCGGCGCTCGCTGCCGAGCAGGAGGTGGCGCTGCGAACGCTGATGGCCACCCGTGCCGCCACCGGCGACCGGGGCCGCATCGACCTCTGCATGCTGCTCTTGCCGTTGGCAACACCCCGGATCGACGTGGTGGTCCCGGCCGAGCAGGTGCTGCTGCCGACCGCGGTCGCGACCGAACTGGTTGCCGCGGTCAAGGAGGCGCTGAGCAACGTGGACAAGCACGCCGGCCCGGACGCCCGCTGCTGGGTGGTGGTCGAGGACCTCGGCGGCGAGGTGCTGTTGTCCGTCCGCGACGATGGAGCCGGAACGACGCCCGATCAACTGGACAAGTCCGGGCATCTCGGGGTGAGCCAGTCGATCCGCGGCCGGATCGCCGATCTCGGTGGCAGCGTGACGGTCCGGACCGCTCCCGGCGAGGGAACCGAGTGGGAGATGAAGGTGAGCAGGCCATGAGTGTGCGGGTCATGATCGTCGACGATCACCCGATGTGGCGCGAAGGCGTCGCGCGGGATCTCGGCAGCCGCGGCTACGACGTCTGCGCGACGGCCTCGGACGTGGCCGGCGGAGTCCGGATCGCCAAGGCGACCCGGCCGGACGTCGTGGTGATGGACCTGCAACTCGGGGACGGCTCGGGCGTGGACGCCACCCGGGAGATCACCGCCGCCCTCCCGGACACCCGGGTGCTGGTGCTGTCGGCCAGCGCCGAGCAGGCCGACGTACTGGCCGCGGTGAAGAACGGTGCCTCCGGCTACTTGGTGAAGTCCGCGTCGCTGGACGAGTTCGACGACGCAGTACGGCGTACTGCCGAAGGCGACGCCGTGTTCAGCGCGGGGCTGGCCGGGTTGCTGCTGGGGGAGTACAGGCGGCTCGGTGCCGGGCCAGAGGTGCCGCAGCTCACCGAGCGGGAGACAGAGGTACTACGGCTGGTGGCTCGTGGTTTGACGGCCCGGCAGATCGCCACCCGGTTGGTGTTGTCCCACCGGACCGTCGAGAACCACGTGCAGAACACCCTGCGGAAACTACAGCTCCACAATCGCGCGGAGCTCGTCCGCTATGCCATCGAGCACGGGATAGACACGAGCGAGCAGTAGCTAGAGCCCGTTGGAGAACAGCAGCCGGTTCACCGTGCCGCCGGTGCCACCACCGCTGATCACGTTCGGGGTCGCGTTGGCCTCGATGTACGACTTGACCGTGGCCGGGGTGGCCGACGGGCTGGTCTGCAGGTAGAGCGCGGCGACGCCGGCAACATGCGGCGTGGCCATCGAGGTGCCGTTGTAGGACCCGGTGGTGTTGCCGGGCAGGGTGGACACGATCGCCGAGCCGGGAGCATAGACGTCCACGCACGCGCCGGTGCTGGAGTACGACGCCCGCGCGTCCGTGTTGGTCGACGCCGCGGTGACCAGGGCGGTCTCGATCTTGCGCGGCAGCCGGTCGCACGAGTTCGCGCCGGTGTTGCCCGCGGAGGCGGCCAGGAAGACACCGGACTTGATCATGTTGCGCAGCGAGGTCTCCAGCGTCGTGTTCGGGCTGAAGTTCCACGAGGCGTTCGCGACGGCGGGCTTGACCGCGTTCCGGGTCACCCAGTCGACCGCGGCGATCGCTGCCGAGGCGGTGCCGCCGCCGCTGCAGTTGAGCCACTTCACGCCGTGCAGCCGGACGTTCTTGGCGACGCCGTACGAGGTGGAGCCGATGGTGCCGGCGACGTGCGTGCCGTGGCCGTTGCAGTCGGTGTTGTTCGAGTCGATGCCGTTGAAGTCGAAGCTGGCCCGGCCGCCGAAGTTCGGGTGGCTCGGGTCGACGCCGGAGTCGATGATGTAGGCGTGCACGCCGGTACCGGTCCGCGTGTAGGTGAACGACCTCGACAACGGCAGGTTGCGCTGGTCGATCCGGTCGATCCCCCACGACGGCGGATTCGTCTGGGTCGCGTCGGTGACGTTCGCCAGGTAGACGTCCTGGGAGATGGCGACGACGTCGGGGTTCTTCTGCAGGGCGGCGAGCTGGCCGGGTGTCAGCTTGGCGCTGAAGCCGTTGACAGCACTGCTGTACTGCCGCTGGGTGGCGAACCCGAGCTTGCTCTTCAGCAGCTTGCTGTCCTGCTTGAGCTCGACGATGTAGGTGTCCTTGACCGCGCTCACGCCGGGTTCGGCGGCGGCGGGCTGGACCAGGATGATCCGGCCACCGGGTTCCGGACTCGGCGCCGCGCCGGCACTGCCGGTCGCGGACAGGGCGGTGGTCAGGGCGATCGCCGGCACGATGGCGGCGGCGAAGGTCAGGCGGATGCGTCGACGCACTGTTCCTCCTCAGGGAACTCATCACCCACCGGGGCGGAGGGGTGATCACACTCGGTCCGCGAGCGACTACGGAACGGGTGGTGCGAAGTTAGGTGCTGCTCAGCTGAGCCGTCAATCAGTTTGGCTACCTGCTGATGCCATGGCACAGGCCTGACAACCCTGGCGCGGGGGACGGGGATGTTCGAAGCGTTGCCTTCGTTCGTACACTGTGCGTTCCACTCCCCGTGGTCTGCTCTGCGTCACGACACCCGTACAGCGGGTGCCCATCTCCCGGAGGCTGTAGTGAACCGGTCGTCCCTGGTCCGCGCTCTGTTCGCGTTCCTCGTCCTCGCGGCGTCCACGTACGTCGTCCTGACGGCGAAACCCGAGCTCGGCCTCGACCTGCGGGGTGGTACGCAGATCGTGCTGCAGGCGGAGGACTCGCCGACGGTGCAGGCGAACAAGGAGACCACCGACAAGGCGCTCGAGGTACTGCGCCGCCGGATCGACGCCCTCGGCGTCAGCGAGCCGAGCGTGACCCGGCAGGGCGACACGCGGATCATCGTCGAACTGCCCGGCGTGCAGGACCCGCGCGAGGCGGCCAAGGTGATCGGCAAGACCGCCCAGTTGACCTTCCACGAGGTGCTGGACCACGTCCAGGCGAAGCCGGCCAAGCCCGCGGCAGGGGAGTTGTACCTGCCCAGCGACACCGGCGCCGGAGTACTGCGGCTGGCCAAGCCGGCCATGACCGGTGAGCTCGTCAGCGGCGCCGACGGCCTGATCGACCCGCAACAGGCCGGCCAGGGCTGGTTCGTCCAGATGGAGTTCAAGGGTGACGGCGGCAAGATCTGGGCTCAGATCACCGGCAAGGCGGCCTGCCAGCCGGTCAACACGCCGCAGCGCCAGGTCGCGATCGTCCTCGACAACGAGGTGATCAGCGCACCTCAGGTCGACCCCAGCGGCGGCAGCACGCTGTGCAACATCGGCATCGGCGGCGGCAGCAGCACGATCACCGGCTCCTTCACCGAGGAAGAGGCCAAGGACCTGGCCGCGCTGATCGAGGGCGGCTCGCTGCCGGTCCCGGTCACGGTCATCGACCAGCGGACCGTCGGCCCCTCGCTGGGCAAGGACGCGATCCAGGCCAGCGCCTGGGCCGGCATCATCGGCGTCGCGCTGACCGCACTCTTCATCATCCTCGTCTACCGGCTGGTCGGCCTGATGGCCGTCATCGGCCTGATCACCTACGCCGGCATGTCGTACGCCGCGCTGACGGCGCTCGGCGCCACCCTGACCCTGCCCGGCCTGGCCGGCTTCGTGCTCGCCATCGGCATGGCGGTCGACGCCAACGTGCTCGTCTTCGAGCGAGCGCGCGAGGACTACATAGGCGGCCGGTCCGACGGACTGCGGCGCTCGCTGCGGAGCGGCTTCCAGAACGCGCTGTCCGCGATCGCCGACTCCAACATCACCACGCTGCTCGCGGCCGGCCTGCTCTTCTTCCTCGCGGCCGGCCCGGTCCGCGGCTTCGGGGTCACCCTGAGCATCGGTGTGATCGCGTCGATGTTCTCCGCGCTCGTCGTCACCCGGGTGCTGGCCGAGTTCTTCGTCTCCCGCAAGTTCGTCCTGAACCGGCCCGGGATCAGCGGCATCGCCGGCCACGGCCGGGTCCGGACCTGGCTGGAGGCCAAGCGCCCGTCGTTGATGAAGCACAGCCGCCGGTGGCTGGTCATCACCGCGGTCGCGGTCATCGTCAGCCTGGCCGGCGTCGGGATCCGCGGTCTGAACCTCGGCATCGAGTTCACCGGCGGCCGGCTGCTCGAGGTGAGCACGGCCCAGCAGATCACTCCCGACCAGGCACGCGCCGCGGTCGCCGAGGCGGGGTACCCGGCCGCGGTGGTCCAGGCGTCCGGCACCGACGACATCACCGTGCGGACCGGCTCCATCTCCGACGACGAGACCGAGAAGATCCGCGAGGCGATCTCCCGGGTCGGTGGCGGGACCGAACTGATCCGCAACGAGAGCATCGGCCCGTCGCTCGGCAGCGAACTGCGGAACAAGGCACTGATCGCCCTGGGCGTCGCGTTGCTGGCGCAGTTGGCCTACCTGGCGATCCGCTTCCGATGGACCTACGGCGCGGGCGCGGTGCTGGCGCTGCTGCAGAACGTCGCGATCGTGGTCGGCGTGTTCGCCTGGACCGGGAAACCGGTCGACGGCATCTTCCTGGCCGCCATGCTGACGATCATCGGTTACACCGTGAACGACTCGGTGGTGGTGTTCGACCGGATCCGGGAGACCCGCAACGCCCGCGCCACCGACGCTCTCGGCCCGGTCGTCGACACCGCGATCATCAACGTCCTGCCGCGGACCATCAACACCGGTATCAGCACGCTGTTCATCCTGGCGGCCCTGCTGTTCCTCGGCGGAGACTCCCTGGCCGACTTCGCTCTCGCGCTCCTGCTGGGCATCCTGGTCGGCACGTACTCCTCCAACCTCACCGCCGCCCCGCTCCTGGTCGAACTGGAACGCCGCTACCCGGCGCCCCCGCCCCAGCCCAAGCGGGTCCAGCGAGACCGCGACGCAGAACCCGACCGCGGCGCCGTCGTCTGACCTCAACCCGGTACTCCGTGCGCTCCTGCCGCACGGAGTACCGGCTTGTCCACAGCCTCAAGCCCGGTGGCGAAAAAGTGTCCTCGGATCCGGCTAGGGTGATGCGGTGGGTGTAGATGTGCGGGAACTGCTGGAGGCCGCGGTCTCCGGGATCGGTGGCCAGACGCGTCCGGGCCAGGTCGAGATGGCCGAAGCCGTCAACGGATCAATGCATGACGGATCCCATCTCCTGGTCCAGGCCGGCACCGGTACGGGTAAGTCGCTCGGCTACCTCGTTCCGGCCCTCATCCACGCTGTCGAGGATCGCCGGGTCGTCGTCTCCACCGCGACCCTGACACTCCAGTCGCAGCTCGTCGACCGCGATGTCCCGGCCCTGCTCGACGCCACCGAGAAGCTGCTGCCGCGCCGCCCGGCGTACGCGATCCAGAAGGGCCGCAACAACTACGCCTGCCTGCACCGGATCCGCGAGGGCGCTCCCGATGACGACGGCATGTTGATCGACCTCCCGCCGGCCGGTCCGGTCGGCCAGCAGGTGCTCGAGTTGCGCGACTGGGCCGAGCAGCAACTGCTCGACGGCGAGGCAGGCGACCGTGACCACGCGCCCTCCCACCAGTACCAGGCCTGGCAGCAGGTCGCGATCTCCGCGCGCGAGTGCCTCGGCGCGCAGAAGTGCCCGTACGGCGAGGAGTGTTTCGCCGAGAAGGCCAAGGAGCAGGCCCGCAAGGCCGACATCGTCATCACCAACCACGCGCTGCTGTCGATCGACGCGTTCGAGAACCGCACCGTGCTGCCCGAGCACGACGTCGTGATCGTCGACGAGGCGCACGAACTGCCCGCCCGGGTCACCGGCGCGGCCGGGGACGAGCTGTCCCCGCAGATGGTCGAGCGAGCGGCCAAGCGGGCCCGCCGGTTCGTCGACGACGACAAGGCGGACGACCTGATCGACGCGTCCGACGCGTTGCGCGCCGCCCTCGACGCGACCCGCGAGGGCCGGATCGAGGCGGCGAACGGCGTCGTCCTGGAGGCCGCCGCGCTGGTCCGCGACGCCGCCCGCGGGATGTACTCGGACCTGAACAAGAAGTCCGACGACAAGGACGACGACCCGGACGGCGCCAAGCGACAGTCCAAGGGCGCGGTGAAGGAGATCTTCGACGTCGCCGAGCGGGTCGCCGCCCTGAGCGACCTGGATGTCGTCTGGCTGGTCGACCGGGACCGGTTCGGCCGCGAGTTGCGGATCGCGCCGCTGACGGTGGCAGGGCTGCTGCGCGAGTTGGTGCTGAAGGACCGGACGGTCGTCCTCACCTCGGCCACCCTCACCCTCGGCGGCGACTTCGACGCGATCGCCCGCCAGGTCGGCCTGCGCCCGTCGGACAAGCTCGACGGCGCCGACGAGATGCCGGAGGTCGACTCCGAGTCCGAGACCGGGCCGCTGCCGTGGCGCGGCCTCGACGTCGGCTCACCCTTCGAGTACGAGAAACAAGCCATTCTGTACGTCGCCAAGCACCTGCCGCCGCCGCATCGCGACGGGCTCGGCAAGAAGCAGTTCGAGGAGATCGTCGACCTGATCACGGCCGCGGGTGGTCGTACGCTCGGGTTGTTCTCGTCCCGCCGCGCGGCCGAAGCGGCGACGGCTGCCGTCCGCGAGGCGACCGACCTGAAGGTGCTGTGCCAGGGCGACGCACAGCTGGGGGAGTTGTCCCGCGAGTTCGTCGAAGACCCCGAGACCTCGCTGTTCGGGACGCTCTCGCTCTGGCAGGGCATCGACGTACCGGGCTCGACCTGCAATCTGGTGATCATCGACCGGGTCCCGTTCCCGCGCCCGGACGAGCCGTTGATGGCGGCGCGCCAGCGGGCGGTCGACGAGGCCGGTGGCAACGGGTTCATGGCGGTTGCCGCGACCCACGCCGCGTTGCTGCTCGCGCAGGGGACCGGCCGGCTGATCCGCCGGACCACCGATCGCGGCGTCGTCGCGATCCTCGACCCCCGGATAGTCACCGCCAGGTACGGCGGCTACCTGCGCGCCTCCTTGCCCCCGATGTGGCCAACCGCCGATCGTGAGAAGGTGCTCGGCGCCCTCAAGAGACTCCAGGACTAGGTCTGATGTCCGCGACCGCTCCACCAGTGCTGCCGATGATGGCGGCGCTCGGGAAGATGCCGTCCGGGCCGGGCTGGTCGTACGAGATGAAGTGGGACGGCATCCGGGTGATCGCCGAGGTGGACGACGGGGTCTGCCGGCTGTGGTCGCGGAACAGCCGCGACGTGTCCGGGGGATACCCCGAGCTGATCGGGCTGGCGAAGGCGCCGGGGCTGGAGCTGCCCGCAGTACTGGACGGCGAGATCGTCACCCTGGACGAGAACGGCGCGCCGTCCTTCGGGCTGCTGCAGCGACGGATGCACGTACGGGATCCGCGGCAGCTCACCCAGCTGATCAAGCAGGTACCGGTGTCGGTGCGAGTCTTCGACATACTCCGGTTCGCCGGCAAGTCTTTGCTAGAGGCAACGTACGACGATCGCCGCGCGCTGCTCGAGTCACTCGACATCGGCGACCCGTTCTGGGAGGTGCCGCAGTCCTACGCCGATGCCGATGAGGCGCTCGACCTGTCGGCCGCCCAGGGCCTCGAAGGAGTCGTCGCCAAACGCCGGAAATCCCGCTACCTGCCGGGCAAACGCAGCTCGGACTGGGTGAAGGTCAAGCCCGTACTCACCCGCGATGTGATTCTCTGCGGCTGGCATCCGGGGGAGGGGAACCGGTCCGGCAAGATCGGCTCCCTCTACTGCGGCGCGTACGCCGAACCAGGCGGCGACCTGGTCCTGATCGGCAAGGTCGGCTCAGGCCTCGACTTCACCATGCTCGAAGTACTGGGCGCCGAACTGGCCGCGCTGGAGATCGACCGCCCGCCTTTCGACGCCTCCAGCATCCCCAATACGGACCGCCGCGCTGCCCACTGGCTGGACCCGCTCCTGGTAGCCGAAGTCACCTACTCCGGCTGGGCCGCCGACGGCCGCCTACGCCACCCCGTCTGGCGAGGCCTCCGGCTAGACATAAACCCGGAGACCGTCCTCCGCTAACCCACCAGCAAAGAGCAACTGCATGACCAACAGCAAGTGCAACTGCAAGAGCAAGAACAACTGCAAGAGCAAGAAGGAATAGAGAGCTGCCGCAGGCTCACACACAACTCCACCTCAGCGAGCGCCGAGCACGCGAGCAAGCTCGCAGCAGTTGTCGGCGCCGACAGTCAGTCACCCGCATCCGGCACCTCGCCGGGTCGGCGCGCTTTCGCAAGGGGGCGGTCGACGGCGGTGTCCAGTTACGTCCCGCGAGCTTGCTCGCGTTCCCGACCACAGCCAACCCGCGAAAACCGGAGACGGCAACTCCCGACCCACCCGGTCGGTTTGTTGCGGAAAACGGGAAATTGCTTGTGTAGTTAGTCGGACAAGCAACGAGAGGCATTGAGACAGCAGATGGACAGGTGTCTCATTCGGAAAGCAGGCATCGATTCCACGGGAACCCCGGGATCGATTCCAGCTGCTCCCGGCGGATCAGTCGTTCGATTCGCGCCGGCTCGGGGCCGGTACGGCGAGCGCTGTCTCGATCTTGTCGGCGAGCTTCTCCGGCGTGTGGGTCGGCGCGTAGCGCGCGATCACACTCCCGTCGCGGGCGATCAGGAACTTGGTGAAGTTCCATTTGATCCGCCCGCCGAGCAACCCGCCCTGCTCACGCTTCAGCCAGTTGAACAGCGGAAGCGTCTTCGAGCCGTTGACGTCGATCTTGGCGAACATGGGAAACGTGACGTGATAGATCGTCGAACAGAAGTTCGCGATCTCGTTCTCGTCACCAGGCTCCTGGTGGCCGAACTGGTCGCAAGGGAAGCCAAGCACCGAGAAGCCCTGCCTCCGGTAGCTCTTGTAGAGCTTCTGAAGGCCGGTGTACTGCGGAGTTTGGCTGCATTGCGACGCCGTGTTCACCACCAGGAGCACCTGGTCGCGGAAGTCGGCAAGAGACTGTTCATTGCCTTCGATCCGGGTGGCGCTGAAGTCATAGACAGTCGTCATATCTCAATCCTGACATGACCTGCGCGACTCCGCGCGCCGTCTGAGATGTCAGACACGCCGCAGAACTGTTACGACCTTTCCGAGAATGACCGCGTCGTGCCCGTCGATCGGCTCGAAAGCGGGGTTGTGCGGCAGCAGCCAAATCTCCTTCTCGGTCTTCTTGAAGGTCTTCACAGTGGCCTCGCCGTCGATCATCGCAGCGACGATGTCACCGTTGTCCGCGGTCTGCTGCTGGCGCACGACGACCCAGTCGCCGTCGCAGATGGCGGCCTCGATCATCGACTCACCCTTGACCTTCAGCATGAACAAGGTGCCTTCGCCAACCATTGCCCTGGGCAACGGGAAGACCTCTTCGATGTCCTGCTCGGCCAGGATCGGGCCACCGGCGGCGATCCGGCCGACCACCGGCACGTACGCCGCCGCCGGGTGCGCGTCGCCGGCCCCGGTCTCGTCGTACGACGTCTGCCGCACGGCGCCCAGGGAGCTGCGCCGCGCCGCGTCGGCGACCTCGCCCGGATAGCGGACCTCGATCGCGCGCGGCCGGTTCGGGTCGCGGCGCAGCAGGCCCTTCTGCTCGAGCACCTTCAGCTGGTGCGAGACCGAGGAGGAGCTGGTCAGCCCGACCCGCTCGCCGATCTCCCGCATCGAGGGCGGGTAGCCGCGGCTGTCGACCGAGTCGCGGATGACGTCCAGGACGCGGCGCTGGCGCGGGGTCAGGCCGGTGGCGTCGGCGGGGCCGTCGGGCAGCTCGGACACGGTCTTGGCGGATGTCTCCGCGGTGCTGCGATCGCCCTTGCTGGAACCGCTCGGCGTCCTGGCCATCGGTGGCAACTCCTCGGGTCGGGCCGGCGGTCGGGCACCGGCCTTGCTTTGTCGACTGAGAAGACCGTAGACCGAATCCTGAGATTCTTCAAACATCTGTTCGAAGGCGTGTCGGTTCGCACGTTTGTTCGTGTGTCGGGTTATAGAGCCGTCCGGGCCGGGAATTTCCACGGCGTGTCCTGGTTGGAAATGGTTGCGTATCGAGGGTCTGTCGGTTAATCATTCGTACAGGCGTTCGATCGAACAGGTGTTCGGGTCGGTCGGGCAGCCGGTCGCCGGGACGGTGCGGCGAGGTGCTCGCCGAAAACTGTCGGCGGCGGCCGGTAGACAGAGATCGACACCGAACGACGACACGTACGACGAGGTCTGAACGAGGTCTGGAGGATCCGATGAGGACAGCGGCCCTGGCGTCAGGAGCTCTGACATCCGGCGTGCCGGCAGGCGCGACGACCGAGGTGGCGTCGCCCGGCGCCGACCCGCGTCAGCGCCGTCGCAGGATCCCCGGCACGACCACTGAGCGGCTGCCGGTTCGCGCCTGCTCAGGCGACGACCTCGGTCGGCACGTCCAGATCCGGACCGTGACCGAGCCTCGCCGCCAGTCCGCGCGGGCTCGCGCCGCCGCTGAGATCGAGCCGTCGGCCCTGCAGTTGACCCGCCGCGGCAGGATGCTGCTGACCACCGTCTCGGTCCTCGTCTTCGGCGCCGCGATCGCCGTCCTCGGCCTGCGAATCGCCGGCGTGCTGGACCCGCAGCCGCAGTTCGACCACATCGTCCAGGTCGAGGTCGGCGCCGGTCAGACCCTCTGGTCGATCGCCCAGGAGACCAACCCCACCGAAGACCCCACCCTGATCGTCGAACAGATCGCCGACCTCAACAACCTCAACACCCGCGCCGACGTAGTCCCCGGCCAGACCCTCCAAGTTCCCGTCCGCTGACGTCCCGCGGACGGTGCCGACTGATCGAAAGCCCGCTTGCTGAGGGCAACAGTCGGTGCGGCCTCAGTGCGAGTTGACGCTAGCCGCAGGTCGTCGCCTGAGCGAGTTGATTTCGTCCTTCCGTACTTGAACGAGGGAGGCGCGCTGTCGCTGGTGCTCGGCCCGGATGTGCTGTTGCTCGACGAGCTCACCAACAACCTGGTTCGTGCTCACTGGCGCCGGCTGTTCCAGCCATGTCGGCGGTGGGGGCTAGCTGACGGTTTGTAGCCAGAGGTTGGCGTAGCGGGGGCCGTCTACTGCGGTGGCTACCTGTACGGGGTTTGGTTGGGGGCCGAAGGGGTCGGTGGTCAGGTCGCCTGACCAGTCGCGGGTGTCGACGATGGTGCGGCCGCGGGACCAGGTGCCGGAGAGTTCGACTCGTAGCGGGAACGGGCGGGTGGTGAGGCCGGGTGGGTCGATGACCGCGCAGACGGCGCCGGCGTCGCCGATGGTTGCGCGGTCTGCTCGGTAGAGATCGCAGCGCTTTTCGATCAACAGGCGGGCTAGATCCGCTGAGGGTGAACCGCCGAGTGTTTTCGCCTCGGACAGGGTGATGGGAACGTCGTAGAAGACGTCCAGGCCGTACATCGTCACCTCGACGCCGAGTTCGCCTGCGGCGGTGAGGGTGATCGCGGCCGCCTCGGGGTCGGTCCAGATGTTGAACTCGGCTGAGGCGGTCGCGTTGCCGATTCCGGCCGCGCCACCCATGAAGACGATCTCGCGCAAACCCGCGGCGGCTTCCGGGTAGGTCCGCAGCAGCAGGGCGATGTTCGTCAGCGGCGCCAGGGGAATCAAGGTGATGAGGTCTCCGGTGCGAGCCGCCTCCAGCAGGACATCGCGGAGCAACTCGACGGCGTGGCGGCCCTCCGCGGTACGGGTGGACTTTGGCCAGTCGAGGTTGCCGAGGCCGTCGGCGCCGTGGACGTGCGGCGCGGTACGGACGGGTTGGAGGAGCGGTAAGGCGGCGCCGCGGGCAACCGGGACGTCGGGACGGCCGGCGGCCTCGAGCACGGTGAGGGTGTTCACGACCACCTGGTCGATGCCGACGTTCCCGCCGGCACACGTGACCGCCTTGAGGTCGAGGTCGGGGTGGCGGGCGGCGAGCAGCAACGCGCAGGCGTCGTCGAGGCCGGTGTCGACGTCGAGGATGATCGGCTTCATTCCGCCATCCTCACCCATCGGTGCGGCCATCCGGCGTTGGTGGTCAATTCATCACCAGCTCTGGCGTAGTTCGTGTGACTTTTCTACGTTCGGTGTTTATGAAGCTCACCCCCCGCCGCCCTCGCGCAGTGCTTGCCGCCTTGGCCGCGGCTGCCACTGCCGCCGCCCTGATACCCAGCCAGTCGGCCAGCGCTGACCCAGCCGCCCCGGTCGCCAACCAAGTCGCGGCCGTTGCGGCTGAGAACCCGACAGTGAACGAGACCTTCGACGGCACGACCCTCCCGGCCGGCTGGAACGCGGTCGAAGGCGCCTGGAAAGTCCAGAGCGGCCGTCTCGTCGGCACCTCGTCGACCTCCAGCCAGCTGAGCCGGATCACCTTCGGCACGCCGCTCGCCGACTACCGGATCGAGAGCCACCTCCGCTTCGAGTCGGCCCTGGACGGAGGTCGCTGGGTCGCCCTCGGTCTCGACCTCGCGCCGAGCGGCGCGGTCCCGTGGTCGATCGCGACGATGCGCAACGGTTCCACGGCGACCAACGGCCTGGAGTTCGCCCAGCGCACGCCGTCGAACACCTGGAACGTCACCGACACCGCCGCCGCCCCGATCCAGGTCGGCGTCGGCAAGGAGGTGGCCGTCGCCGTCGAGGTCCGCGGCACCCGCGCCACCTGGTACGTCGATGGGCGCGAGTCGCTCCGCACCAGCATGGTGAACCGTACGGCGGCCGGCGTGCAGGCGTTGTTCGTCAACGGTGCCACCGTGTCCTTCGACGACCTCAAGGTGACTCCGCTGGCGAAGGAGTCGTTCATCCGCAAGCCGGGTGCTCCGCTCCGCGTCTTCGCCCACCGCGGCGCGTCGTCGGCCACGCCCGAGAACACCGCGGCCTCCGACGAGGTGGCTCGCCGGGCCCGGGCCGAGTGGATCGAGAACGACGTCCAGCCGACGAAGGACGGCGTACCGGTGATCCTGCATGACAACACGGTCGACCGGACCACCGACGGCACCGGCGCGGTCCGGTCGCTGACGGCGGCCCAGGTGGCCACGCTGGATGCGGGATCGTGGTTCGCGCCTGCCTTCACCGGCCAGCGGGTTCCGACTCTTGCCCAGCAGTTGGACGGGCTCAAGACGCGAGGCGGCAACCTGCTCCTGGAGGTCAAGGGCGCACACACCCGGGACTCGGTCGCGCGGATCGTCACCGAGATCAGGGACCGCGGGATGAGCAGCCGGGTCTTCGTGCAGAGCTTCGAACCGCAGCACCTGCGCTGGACGCACGAGCTCGCTCCGGAGCTCCCGCTCGGCCTGCTTCGCAGCACGCTCGATCCAGACCCGGTCGCGATCGCCAAGGACCTCGAGTTGTCCGCGTACAACCCGTCCGACGCGGCCCTGTCCACTCGTCCCGCGGCGATCGCGGAGCTGCACGCGGCGGGTGTCGCGGTCAACGTCTGGACTGTCGACGACGCGGCTCGGTGGAACGCGCTGGAGAAGGCGGGCGTGGACGGCATCATCACCAACCGCCCGGCGGAGCTGGCCGGCTGGAACGCGGCCTTCCTGCAACGGGCCAAGCCCCAGGTGACAGTCCTCAATCCCGCGGCCGGAGCCAAGCTCGATCGGGCCCAGGCGCTGCGAATCGCCGTCTCCTCGAACGAGCCGGCGACGATCACGCTGGACGGCAAGCCGATCGAGAACGGCGCTGCTGTCGACCCGACCACGCTGGCCGCCGGAACGCACGAGATCAAGGCCCAGGCCGGTGACGCGAGCACCGTGTCCAGCTTCGAGATCGTCGCCACCCGCACCGGGCTGGCGCACCTGATCCTGACCTCCGGGGCGTCGCCGGCCGCGGTCTCGACGATGACGACACTGCTCGGCCAGGAAAAGTACGGCGTACTGGCCACGTACGCGTCGACGCCCGCCGCGGCGGGGTTGAGCGCGGTACGGCGGGAGCTGATCGTGGCGGAGGCCCGGGCCCTTCGCTGAGCAGTCAGTCGGGGCGGGCGGCGATCAGCCGGTGGTAGGAGCCGATCAGGTGTTGCTCGATCACCTCGACGGCCGCCGCGGAATCGCCGCCCGCCACGATGTCCCGGATCGCCTTGTGCTCGGCGTAGGCGATCTCGTGGAAGTCGCGCCGGGCGACGTGCCGCGAGTGCAGGAACATCGCCACCTGGCTGCGGATCTGCTGCCAGGCGCGATCCAGCCGGGCGTGTCCCGCCGCGGCGTAGAGCACGTGGTGGAAGGCGAGGTCGAGCTCCAGCGCGGTCTGCGGCTCGTACTCCGGGCCGAGCTCGCGCATCCCGTCGAGCACCTCGTCCATCGTGGCGAGGTGCTCGTCGGTGAGCCGGGGGAGGGCCCGCTCGATCGCCAGCCGTTCCAGGCTGAGCCGGAGCGTGTAGATCTCCTCCACGTCGTCGGCGGTCAGCGCGATCACCTGCGCGCCGCGGTGCCGGCGTAGTACGACCAGGCCCTCGCGCTCGAGCTCGATCAGGGCCTCGCGGACCGGCCCGCGGCTCATCTGCAGCGCCTTGGCCAGTTCTCCCTCGGGCAGATGCTCGCCGGGGGCGAGGGCGCCGGTGATGATCATCTGCCGGATCGCCGGAACCACCGTGGCCCACAGCGCCGGGCTGCGTTCGGTCTGCGTCGCGAGTTGGTCCAGCGCACTGGCCACGGTCCCCTCCATCCCTCAGGAGAATTCTCTCCATCGGTGTAAATGGTCGATTGTTAACCATTGACTTTTGACAACGCCGAGATCAGGCTACCGGTAAGAATCCGCCACGGGGAGAGGCAGCGCCGGAGATCCCGGTCGCAGGCCTCCGGCACCGCCGGCCCGGCCAGCCGGCCCATCCACTCATGACCGCTCCGTCAGAGGGAGAACTCCGTGCTGCCCACCTTGACCCGGCGCCGGCTGCTGCGCCTCGCGGCCGGAGGAGCCGCGGGCGCCAGCCTGGCCGGCTGCTCCTCGCCGTTCGACGACACGACCCGCGGGGGCGGTCGCGTGCTCGAGTTCACCACCTTCTACACCGGCGGCGACGGCGGTCTGATGCAGAAGATCGTCGACCGCTACAACGCCTCGCAGGACCGCGTCACCGTCCGGTTCACCGCGCCCGCCTACGGCGGCGACTACCTGACCAAGATCCTGACCGCCTCGCTCGCGGGCGCTCCACCGGCGATCGTGGCCCTGCACAGCTACGAGATCCCGCCGCTGAAACGGTTCCTGCACCCGATCGAGCTCGGCGATCTCGGACTCGCGACGGACGACTTCATCGACGGCACCTGGCAGCTCGGCCAGGTCGACGACCAGTTGTACGGCGTGACGATGAGCACGGGTCCGCAGGCACTGGGGTACAACCGGCAACTCTTCGAGAAGGCGGGGCTGGATCCGGATCGCCCACCGACCACCGGCGCCGAGTTCCTGGCGGCGGCGCAGGCGCTGAAGAAGTCCGGACCGTGGGGATTCATCCGCGAGTCCGGCGTCTGGATGCCGTGGCTGAGTATGAACTGGCAGGCCGGCGGCGACCTGATCGACGAGCGGAGCCAGGCGATGTTCGCCGGCGAGGCCGGGTTCGAGGCCGCGCGGTTCGAGCAGGACCTGGTGCACCGCTACAAGGTCGAGCCGCAGCAACTCGTCACCGGCCTGCAGGTCGGGCAGCTGTTCACCGACCAGAAGGTCGGCATGGTCTGCACCTTCCCGTGGGGCCTGGCGCAACAGCTCAAGGCGAACAAGGACCGCGGTACCCAGCTCGACGTGGCGCCGCTGCCGCAGTTCTTCGACGGCCCGCGCGCGGTGGTCGCGACCTCCCACATCTATTGCATCCCGAAGCAGCGCAAGAACGACGAGTGGATCCAGGCCGAGGCGCAGAAGTTCATCTCCTGGCTGGTCCGCGAGGGCAGCGTCGCCTGGGCCGGCGCGCAGGCGCCCGCGAGCCGCGCGGCGATCGAGCCGATCAAGGCCAGCAAGGATCCGCTGGTCCGCAAGATGAGCGTCTTCATCGACCAGGCCAAGCACGCCCGGTTCGCGCCGTACGCGTACCGCTGGAACCAGGCCTAACAGTACCTCAACGACGCGATGGACGACGTCGTCTACCAGCGGGCGAACGTCGAGACCGAGCTCCGCCGGGCCGCGGCCCGGGCGACCGCGACGATGAAGGAGCCGTCATGAGTGTCCTCACCAGCCGGGTCCGATCCGCTCCCGTCACTCGAACCGTCCCGAAGCCGGGCCGAAGCCGAAGCAGCGCGGCCGTGCTCTTCCTGACCCCGTTCGCCCTTCTGTACTTGCTGCTGTGGGCCGTACCGGTGGTCAACGGCCTCTTCCTCAGTACTACGGATGTGAACGTCGCCGACGGGACTGGTGGATTCGTCGGCCTGGACAACTACCTGGGCCTGGCTCGGGACAGCGACTTCCGCGCCGCCTTCGGGCACACCCTGCTGTTCGTCGTACTGAACGTGCCGATCCTGATCGCGGTCGGGCTGATCCTGGCGCTGGTGCTGAACCGCGATCTGTCCGGGCGGAACATGCTGCGCGCGGCGTTCGTTTCGCCGTACCTGCTGCCCGGTGCGGCGGTGGCGCTGATCTGGAACCTGGTGCTCAACCCGGTCAACGGATCGCTCAACACCGTGCTGGAGCGGGTCGGGTTGCCGACCCAGCAGTGGTTGACGCAACCCGGTGAGGCGATGGGTGCGGTGGTCCTGCTGACGCTCTGGTGGCGCGTCGGCTTCCCACTGCTGATCCTCCTCGCCGCGCTGCAGGACATCCCGAAGCCTCTGTACGAAGCGGCGCGGATCGACGGCGCCAGCGCGTGGCAGCAGTTCCGCTACGTCACGCTGCCGGGGATCGCACCGGTGCTCGGGCTGGTGATCCTGCTGCGGCTGATCGACTCCTTCAAGGTCTTCGAACAGGTGTACCTGCTGACCGCGGGTGGTCCGAGCGGTAGTACGAGGGTGGTGCTGCAGATGCTCTACGAGACAGGCTTCCGCGACTTCCGGACCGGGTACGCCGCGGCGATCGGCTGGGTGCTCGCGCTGGTGATCCTGGTGGTCGCCGTCGCGCAGCAACTCCTCACCCGGCGGGCGGCCAACAATGGCTAGGGCGCGATGGATCGCCACCGGCGCGGCACTGCTGATGGCGCTGCTCTGGGCACTTCCGTTGCTCTGGGCCCTCTCCTCCTCCTTCGAGGGATCGACGGTCAACGGCAACCAACTGGTGCCGGCCGAGCCGACCACGGCCAACTGGGGCATGCTGGTCGACCCGGGCGGCCGGGCGGTGAACATCTTCGTTGCCTTCTTCAACAGCACGGTGGTCGCGGTCAGCTCGACCGTGCTCGCTCTGATCGTCTGCTCGATGGCGGGCTACGCGCTGGCCAAGCTGCCGTTCCGGGGCAACAGCGTGGTCTTCGGCCTGCTGCTGGTGACGATGCTGATCCCGAGCGAGGTCGTACTGGTCCCGCTGTTCCAGCAGTTCAACAAGCTCGGCCTGCTGAACACGTACGGCGCTCTCGCGCTGCCGCACATCGTGTCGCTGCTGGGCGTCGTCCTGATCCGGCAGTTCATCGTGAACCTGCCGGCCGATCTCACCGACGCCGCCCGGGTGGACGGCGCGAGCGCCTGGCAGACCTACCGGCACATCGTGATCCCGCTGATCCGGCCGGCCCTGGCCACGCTCGGGATCCTGGTCTTCCTCGGCGCCTGGAACGACTTCCTCTGGCCGTTGATCTCGACGAGTTCCCCGGGCATGCAGACGCTTCCCCTCGCGCTGGTGACGTTCCGGTCGGCGTACGGGGACGTCGACTACGGGGTGGTGATGGCCTCGACCGTACTGGCCGTGACGCCACCGCTGCTCGTCTTCCTGTTCGCCCAGCGCTTCATCATCCAAGGAATCAGCAGCACCGGACTGAAAGGTTGAGATGACCACCGAGACCGATGTGCCTGACAAGAACAGCTCCCGCAGCGGTGTCCAGGAGGTGCCCTACACGCCGGCCGATCCGGACGCCCCGCACGTGCGGCAGGCCCGGGTGACCGTGGATGTGAACGACGACCAGGGCATCCTCGACCGGCCGTGGGCGAGCCTGGGCTACGACGAGATCAACTGGACCTACACCCCACAGGGCCGCCGGACCCTGCAGACGATCGGCGGGTTCGCGGAGACGCCGTACCACGTTCGGCCGCACTACATCTTCAACAGCGGCACCGGGCTCGGCCTGCCGCACTGGGGGAGCGGCAACGTCTACCACGAAGATGCCGACGGCAAGCCCTTCTACGACTTCACCATCGCCGATCAGACCTACGACACGATCGTTGCCGCTGGCCACCACCCGCTGGTGGAGCTCGCGTTCACGCCGCTGGCGCTGGTGCCGGAGGAGGCCAAGGCGGAGTACCCGTTCGAGAACAGCCCAACGCAGTACAGCGGGTACGAGGCGGGTTGGTGGTCTTACCCGCCGAAGGACTACGAGAAGTGGGGAGGTCTGGTCGCTGCCCTGGCGCAGCACTGCCTCGACCGGTACGGCGAGGAGGAGGTGTCGCAGTGGCTCTGGGAGCTCTGGAACGAGCCGGACATCTTCTACTGGCGCGGCACCCCCGAGCAGTTCCACGACCTGTACGCCGTGACGGCGCGCGCGATCCGCAGCGTGCTCCCTGACGGGCGGGTAGGTGGTCCGACCGTGACTGGCGGAGACAAGGGGGTGACGTTCCTCCGCGGCTTCCTGGCTGCGTGCTCCGAACAGGACTTGCCGCTGGACTTCGTGTCGTTCCACACGAAGGGCTCGGCCTTCTCGCCCTGGCGCACGTACGGCCCGATCGGCTCGCCCGCACCGGTGAAGCAGTCGCCGTCCACCACCAAGATGCTGCGGGAGATCGACCGGATGCTCGCGGTGATGGAGGAGTTCCCTGCCTTCACGGGGCTGCCCGCGATCGTCGACGAGTGCGACGCGTCCGTGCCGGCCCACTGGGGCATCTACGACAACGCGAACTTCGTCTACCGCAACAACGAGTACTACCCGGTCTTCCAGGCCAAGCTGATGAAGAAGGTGCTCGACCTCAACGCGACACACGCCGCGAAGGTGCGCGAGGCAACCACCTGGAGCTTCTCGATGGAAGGCGAGCGGTACTTCGAGGGCACCCGGAGCTTCGTCACCGCCTCGGGGATCGAGAAGCCGCTGATGAACGCGTACCGGGCCTTCTCCCACCTCCGGGACCGCCGGCTCGGCGCCACCTCGTCCGCAGCCGTCGACCTCGATCTCGGTGCGCTGGGCAACGGACTGCCGGAGGAGATCGACGTACTCGCCAGCCGCAGCTCGTCCGACGGCAGCGTCGCGCTGATCGTCTGGCGGCACGCGGACGATCAGTACTCCGAGGACGCCACCGCCGCGGCGGTGGAGGTCGAACTGCGCGGCCTGAGCGGCGCGTGGAAGGTCGAGCAGTGGCGGATCGACCGGAACCACAGCAACAGCCACACGGTCTGGCAGGACCTGGGCGCTCCGCAGGACCCGACACCCGAGCAACTCGCCACCATCGCCGACCGGCAGGGCCTCGAACGACTCGCGGACGACGTCGAGGTCGACGCCGACGACGGGTTGACCCTGTCGCTGGAACTACCCCTGCCGTCGCTGAGCCTCGTAGTACTGACTCCTCGGCAGGAGGGCTGAATGTTCATCGGCGGGAGCTGGCGGCAGGCCTCGGACGGGCGGACCATCGACGTACTGAACCCGGCCACCGAGGAGGTGGTCGCGTCGGTGCCCAACGCAACCGATTCAGACCTCGACGAAGCGTTGACCGCAGCGGCCGCGGGCTTCGAGGTGTGGCGCCGTACCGCGCCGTCCGATCGGGCGGAGGTGCTCGATCAGGCAGCGCGGCTGATGCTGGAACGAGTCGACGAGATCGCGGCGATCTTGACCGAGGAGCAGGGCAAACCGCTCGAGGAAGCCGCGGCCGAGGTGCGGCAGGCGGCGGAGTACTTCGACTGGTTCGCAGCTGAAGCGGTCCGGTCGTACGGAAGGTTGTTGCCTACAGCACCGGGTCGTCGCTCCTGGGTGGAACGTCGGCCGGTTGGTCCGGTCGCGGCATTCACCGCCTGGAACTTCCCGGCGTCGTTGCCGGCCCGCAAGCTGGCTCCCGCTGTCGCGTATGGCTGCAGCATCATCCTGTGCCCGGCGGTCGAGGCTCCGCGGACGGCCGCCGAGCTGGTCCGGGCTCTGGCTGACGCCGGAGTGCCGGCCGGGGTGGTCAATCTGATCACCGGGGATCCGCCGCGGGTGAGTGAGAGGTTGATCGGCTCTGAGGTGATCGCGAAGATCACCCTGACCGGGTCGGTGCCGGTCGGTCAGACGCTGGTGCGCCTGTCGGCCGAGCGGCTGCAGCCGTTGACGCTGGAGCTGGGTGGTCACGCGCCGGTGCTGGTCTTCGACGACCTCGACGAGGCCGAGTTGGGCCGGGCAGCCGACGCCCTGGTCAGGTCCAAGTTCCGCAACAGCGGGCAGGTCTGCATCTCGCCCAGCAGGATCTTCGCCCAGGAGGCAGTGTTCGACCAGTTCGTCGACGCCGTGGTGGAACGGGTAGGTCGGCTCAGCGTTGGACCGCTTGCCAACAAGCGCCGGGTGGACGCCGTGGAGGCGTTGGTCGACGACAGCGGCGCCAAAGTCCTGTGTGGCGGTGAGAGGCCCGACGGCCCGGGCTTCTACTACCCACCGACCGTGCTGACCGACATCCCGCCCGACGCCGCCGTACTGCGGGACGAACCGTTCGGGCCGATCATGCCGATTCTGCCGTTCGGCACACTCCAGGACGGCCTGGCGCAGGCCAACGCCGTGCCCTACGGCCTGGCCGCCTACGTCTTCACCGCCTCGCTGGCTCGGGCGGACGAGGCGATCGCGGGACTAGACGTCGGCATGATCGGCGTCAACGAGGTCGCGCTCGCCTCGGCGGCCTCGCCGTTCGGCGGCGTGAAGGCGTCCGGATACGGCAGGGAGGGCGGCACCGAGAGCCTCGAGGCCTACACGGTCGCCACCGCGGTCACGACGAAAGGAGCTCCGTGACGTTGCGACCCGGGGTCTGGGGCGTGCTGGCCACGCCGCTCACCGCCGACGGCTCGGCGGTCGACATGGACTCGCTGACTCGCCAGGTGAGGCACTACGAGAGCATCGGCGCTGCCGGGCTGACCGTCCTCGGTGTCTTCGGCGAGGCTGCCCGGCTGAGTCCCGCCGAGCGCCGGACCGTGGTGGAGACGGTGGTCGCCTCCACCGCCTCGTTGCCGCTGGTCGTCGGGATCAGCGCGCTCGAGCTCGATCAGGTGTGTGCCGAGGCCGAGAACATCCTGCCCGCCGCCGGCGATCGGCTGGCCGGGTTGATGGTTCAGGTGAACACCGCGGATCCGGATGCCCTGGGCAAGCACCTTCGAGCGGTTGCCGACCGCACCGATCAGCCGATCGTGGTGCAGGACTATCCGGTGGTCAGCGGTGTCTCGATCGCTGTGGCCGACCTGGTCGCCGCCATCCGGATGGTGCCCGCTGTGGTGGCGGTGAAGTCCGAGTCGTCCCCGAGCCCGCCGGCTGTGGCCGAGCTGGTGGCCGGACTCGACGTGCCTGTCTTCGGGGGACTCGGCGGCACCTGCCTGCTGGACGAACTCGCCGTCGGGGCCGCCGGTGCGATGACCGGGTTCTCCGTGCCCGAAGGACTGCTCGCCTGCGTCTCGGCGTACTGCCAGGGTGGATTCGAGGCGGCGCGCGCCGTCTGGATGGACTACCTGCCGCTGGTGAACTTCGAGTTCCAGGCGGGGATCGCACTCGGGCTGCGCAAGCACAGCCTGCTGTTGCGCGGCCTGATCGAGTCCGACGCCGTACGGGCTCCCGGAGCCGTTCCGCCCGCCGCCATGCTCTCGCTGCTGGCCGAACATCTGAGACAGACGCCCGGGATCGTGCTGCCGGATGATGTGCTGGCCGGATGAGCGACGAGAGCGGGATCTACCGCGGGCTGGTCAGCTACGGCGATCGGGACTTCTCCCGCTACCTGCGGCGGACCTTCCTGCACGCCAGCGGCCGGTCGCCGGAGTCGCTGGACCGGCCGGTGATCGGCATCGCGACCTCCTTCAGCGACTACAACCCCTGCCACCGGCAACAACCAGAGCTGGTGAAGTCGGTGGTCCGCGGCGTGCTCGCGGCCGGAGGGCTGCCGATGGAGTTCCCGACCATTTCGCTGGGGGAGAGCTTCCTCGAGCCGACAGCGATGGTCTACCGCAACCTGATGGCCATGGACGTCGAGGAGTTGGTCCGGGCGCAGCCGATGGATGCGGTTGTGCTCGTCGGCGGCTGCGACAAGACGGTGCCGGCCCAGCTGATGGGTGCCTTCTCGGCTGGCCGGCCCGCGATCCAGCTCGTCACCGGGCCGATGTCGACCGGTCGCTACCAGGGCGAGCGGCTCGGCGCCTGTACTGACTGCCGCCGCTTCTGGGGCCGCTACCGCGCCGGTGAAGTCGATGCGGCTGAGATCGCCCGGGTAGAGCGCAACCTGGCGACTACTACCGGCACCTGTGCGGTGATGGGAACTGCCAGCACGATGGCCTGTCTGGTGGAGGCGTTCGGGATGGCCTTGCCCGACAGCGCCGCTGCCCCTGCGGTCCACGCTGATCGCCTACGCCTAGGAGAAGCCACCGGTACTGCGGCTGTCGAGATCGCCGCCGCCGGCCGTACTCCGGACCAGGTGGTGACCGCAGCCTCCCTGCGGAACGCCCTGCGGGTGCTGCTGGCGATAGGTGGCTCCACGAACGCGCTGATCCACCTGACGGCGATGGCAGGTCGGCTCGGGCTGTCGGTAGACCCTGACGAGCTGAATGAGCTCAGCGAGACAACACCGGTGCTGGTGGAGCTCAAGCCGACCGGGGAGCACTACATGGAGGATCTGCATGCCTCTGGGGGACTGCCCGCAGTACTGCATGAACTGCGGGACCTACTAGACCTCTCTGTACTCACAGTGACTGGGGAGACGCTAGGAGAGAGGTTGGGGGACGGTCCTGTCTGGGTGGATCGTTCCGTGGTTCGGCCCCTGGACGCACCCAGCCGGGACAAGGGTGGGCTCGTGTGGTTGCGGGGCTCGCTGGCGCCGTCGGGGGCCCTGATCAAGCGATCCGCGGCAGATCCCGCGCTCTTCGAGACCACCGGGCGGGCGGTGGTGTTCAGCTCCTTGGCGGACCTGGCTGCGCGGATCGACGACCCGGAGCTGGACGTGGAGGCGTCGGACGTGCTGGTCCTGCAGAACGCGGGTCCGCTGGGGGCGGGCATGCCGGAGGCGGGCTATCTGCCGATTCCGGGGAAGCTCGCGCGGGCCGGAGTACGGGACATGGTCCGGATCTCGGACGCGCGGATGAGCGGTACGGCGTACGGGACGATCGTGCTGCACGTGACGCCGGAGGCGGCGCTCGGTGGTCCACTCGCCCTGGTCCGGACCGGTGACCTGATCCGGCTGTCGGTGTCGGCCGGCAGCTTGGACCTGCTCGTCCCTGCCGAGGAGCTGGAGGCCCGCCGGGCCGCGCTGCCGGCGCCCGCGGCGGCCCCGGCGACGGGGTACCGGCGGCTATTTCACGACCACGTCCTGGGGGCGGACAGGGGCTGCGACTTCGACTTCTGCGTGCCGCGCACGGGGGATTGACCGGGGCGCATTTTGCTCCTCGAAAAGGTCGTCCCGGCGGCGCCACGCGGGAGTACACGGGCCCGCGCGGGTGTTGGAACAAAGAGACGCGCGCGAGATTCGGCCGTTCTTGCAAACTGTCGGAGGCCGGACGTAGCATCCCTAGATGTAGTAGTTACAAGCCTGTAAGTCATCCACAGGTAGTGGTTGGTTACGCACAGGTCATACACAAGTTGTCCCCAGCTGATCCACAGATTCATCCCCAGGCGGGGGTGGTCGCTCACGGGAGGAGTGGTCTGCCATGCACTGTCCCTACTGCAGGCACGTGGACTCCCGAGTGGTCGACAGCCGGGTCGCCGAGGACGGCGGAGCGATCCGCCGCCGGCGGCAGTGCCCGGTCTGCGAGAAGCGGTTCACCACCGTCGAGCAGATGCAGCTCACGGTCGTGAAGCGCTCCGGCGCCACCGAGCCGTTCAGCCGGGAAAAAGTGATCCAGGGCGTCGGCAAGGCCTGCAAGGGCCGGCCGGTCGGTGTGGACGCGCTGGCCCGGCTGGGCCAGCAGGTCGAGGACGCGCTGAAGGGCGGCGGCTCGCCGGAGGTGCCCGCGCACGAGGTCGGACTGGCCATTCTCGGTCCGCTGCGCGAGCTCGACGAGGTCGCGTACCTGCGGTTCGCGAGCGTCTACCGGCAGTTCGAGTCCGCCGACGACTTCGAGACGGAGATCGCGCTGCTGCGAGCGGAGAAGGAGCCGGAAGGCACCGAGCCGCCGCGGCAGGAGACGACCCAGACATAAATCGGGGAACCAGCAGTACGCAGTACCAGCAGCACTCAACGGGGCGGTCCCGACAGACCGCGACATTGGACAGGCGAGGAGCCAACATGACAGAGACGGTGACCGGCCACTCGGGGTCGACCAAGAGGTCGACGGCCGGGTTCCGCGGGCGGAAGAACGCGCCCGCGGGACTCACCATCGAGCGCATCTTCACGACCGAGGGTGTTCACCCGTACGACGAGGTGACGTGGGAGCGTCGCGACGTCGTGCAGCAGAACTGGAAGACGGGTGAGACGGTCTTCGAGCAGCGCGGGGTCGAGTTCCCCGACTACTGGAGCGTGAACGCCTCCACGATCGTCACCACCAAGTACTTCCGCGGCGCGGTCGGTCACGACAACCGCGAGTGGAGCCTCAAGCAGTTGCTCGACCGGGTCGTGAAGACCTACCGCAAGGCCGGCGAGGAGCACGGCTACTTCGCCGCCCCGGCCGACGCCGAGGTGTTCGAGCACGAGCTCACCTGGATGCTGCTGCACCAGTACTTCAGCTTCAACTCGCCGGTCTGGTTCAACGTCGGGACCACGTCCCCGCAGCAGGTGTCGGCCTGCTTCATCCTCGCCGTCGACGACTCGATGGACTCGATCCTGAACTGGTACAAGGAGGAGGGCCTGATCTTCAAGGGCGGCTCCGGTGCCGGTCTGAACCTGTCCCGGATCCGGTCCTCGAAGGAGTTGCTGCAGTCCTCCGGCGGCACCGCCTCCGGCCCGGTCAGCTTCATGCGCGGCGCGGACGCGTCGGCCGGCACGATCAAGTCCGGCGGCGCCACCCGGCGCGCGGCCAAGATGGTCGTGCTCGACGTCGACCACCCCGACATCGAGGAGTTCGTCGAGACCAAGATGCGCGAGGAGGACAAGATCCGTGTCCTCCGCGACGCCGGCTACGACATGGACCTCGGCGGCCGCGACATCACCTCGGTGCAGTACCAGAACGCGAACAACTCGGTGCGCGTCACCGACGAGTTCATGCGTGCGGTCGAGGAGAAGGGCGAGTTCGGCCTGCGGGCCCGGATCGACAACTCGATCATCGAGACCGTCGACGCCCGCGAGCTGTTCGACAAGATCAGCCACGCCGCCTGGGCGTGTGCCGACCCGGGCATCCAGTACGACGACACGATCAACGACTGGCACACCACCCCGGAGACGGGCCGGATCACCGCGTCCAACCCGTGCTCGGAGTACATGCACCTGGACAACTCGTCCTGCAACCTGGCGTCGCTGAACCTGATGAAGTTCCTGACCGACGACGACTCCTTCGACTCGGTGAACTTCGTCAAGGCCGTCGAGCTGATCATCACCGCGATGGACATCTCGATCTGCTTCGCCGACTTCCCGACCGAGGCGATCGGCGACACCACCCGCGCGTACCGGCAGCTGGGCATCGGCTACGCGAACCTCGGTGCGTTGCTGATGGCAACGGGCCACGCGTACGACTCCGACGGTGGTCGCGCACTGGCGGGCGCTATCACCTCGCTGATGACCGGTACGTCGTACAAGCGGTCCGCGGAGCTGGCCGGCATCGTCGGCCCGTACGACGGTTTCGAGCGCAACAAGGACGCGCACACCCGGGTGATGCGCAAGCACGCCGCGGCCAACGACGCGATCCGGACCGTGCACGAGATCGACAAGGACGTGCAGAAGCACGCCACCGCCGCCTGGGCAGGCGTGCTGAAGGTCGGCGCGAAGAACGGCTGGCGCAACGCGCAGGCCTCGGTGCTCGCACCGACCGGCACCATCGGCTTCATGATGGACTGTGACACCACCGGTATCGAGCCGGACTTCTCGCTGGTCAAGTTCAAGAAGCTGGTCGGCGGCGGCTCGATGCAGATCGTCAACCAGACGGTGCCGCGGGCGCTGCGTCAGTACGGCTACACCGAGGAGACGATCGAGGCGATCGTCGAGTACATCGCCGAGAACGGCCACGTCGTCGACGCGCCGGGCCTGAAGCCCGAGCACTACGAGATCTTCGACACCGCGATGGGTGAGCGGGCGATCAAGCCGATGGGCCACGTCCGGATGATGGCGGCCGCGCAGCCGTTCCTGTCCGGCGCGATCTCGAAGACGGTCAACCTGCCGGAGACCGCGACGGTCGAGGAGATCGCCGACGTCTACTTCCAGGGCTGGAAGCTCGGCCTGAAGGCGCTGGCCGTCTACCGCGACAACTGCAAGGTCGGTCAGCCGCTGTCGGACTCCAAGGCGAAGAAGGCCGAGGCGTCGACCGAGGCCGCGGCCGAGAAGGTCGTCGAGAAGGTCATCGAGTACCGGCCGACCCGCAAGCGGCTGCCGAAGTCGCGCCCGTCCCGCACCACCTCCTTCAGCGTCGGCGGCGCCGAGGGCTACATGACGGCCGGCTCCTACCCCGACGACGGCCTGGGTGAGGTCTTCCTGAAGATGGGCAAGCAGGGCTCGACCCTGGCCGGGGTGATGGACGCCTTCTCGATCGCGATCTCGATCGCGCTGCAGCATGGTGTGCCGCTGGAGACCTACGTCCAGAAGTTCACCAACCTGAAGTTCGAGCCGGCCGGTCTGACCGACGACCCGGACGTCCGGATGGCGCAGTCGATCATGGACTACATCTTCCGCCGGCTGGCGCTGGACTACCTGCCGTTCGACGACCGCGCCGCCCTGGGCATCTACTCGGCCGACGAGCGCTCCCGCCAACTCGACACCGGCTCCTACGAGCCGGCCCCCGTCGAGATCTCGGAGGCGGAGTCCCTGAAGACCGTCGAGCCGGTGGCGGAGAAGGTCGAGGTCGAAGAGGTCCCGACCGAGGCCGCGGCCGCCAAGCCGCTGTCCTCCGAGGTCCGTACCACCGCCGAGATGTTCGAACTGATCACCGGCACCTCGGTCGACGCGCCGCTCTGCTTCACGTGCGGCACCAAGATGCGCCCGAGCGGCTCCTGCTACGTCTGCGAAGGCTGCGGCAGCACCTCGGGTTGCAGCTGACAACCCCTGGCTGATAGCGCCACGGCCCCCGGGAACTTCCCACCTTCCCCGGGGGCCGCAGCGTGTCAGCTTGCCTATGGCAAGTAGTGGACAGGGTCCGGTTCTGGACAGAGGAACCTGGTCTGCGGCGGCGATCGGGTGCCTAGGATCGCGTCTGACCCAGACCGATTCTTCCGGGAGCCGCCTCATGCCCGTTTCTCTTCGACGTACTTCGGCCGCGCTGGCCGCTGTCGGTGTGTTGACTGCGACGCTGTTGACCAGCACGCCTGCGTCCGCCAATACGCCCGCCAACTGCTACGCCAATCCGTCCAAGGAGTTGCTGAACTCGCGGCTCAGTGCGGCGGTCTACTGCACCGACGGGGAGTGGCTCGGGGTGCACGATGACCAGGCTGACGGGCACAGCGCTCGGGCCGCCATCCAGCTCTACCAGAGCCCGGTCGGCTTCTGGTACGACGCCCACGAGTGCTTCGACGACACCACCACCGCCGACTACCAGGGTTGGTCGTTCTGCAACTTCTCCGTCACCGACGGCACCCTGGTCCGCATCCGCCTCTGGTCCCAGAAGAACGGTGTCGAGTCCTACTCGGTCGTGACCGGCTCCTTCACCACCTGAGCGGGAGTACCGTCGAAGGGTGACGGGGAGTGGTGGTCCCCTGGAGGCCGGCGAGAGGGCGTTGGCCGCGGGGGACTGGTTGGTGGCACGGGACGCGTTCGGCGCGGATGAGAGCGCCGAAGGCCTCTCCGGCCTGGGTACTGCGTACTGGTGGTTGGGCGATGTCCGGGCGGCCTTCTCCTGCTGGGAGCGGGCCTATGCGGACTTCAGCCGCACCGACCCTGCCCAGGCGGTCCAGGTCGCCGTGGGGCTCAGCCTGCTCTACGTGGCGAACGCGGGGAACCGTGCCGTGGCGAGAGGTTGGGCAGCGCGGGCGGTTCGGCTCGCCGAGCCGTTGGACCTTCCGGTGCTCAGGGCCTGGGCGCTGCTGGCCAAGGCAGACACGGAGGACGATCCCGCGCAGGCTGCGGTCTGTGCTGACGAGGCCCACCGGATCGCCCTGGAGGTCGGCGACCACGACTTGGAGCTCTGCGCACTCAGCATGCGCGGCTCGGTGCTGATCGGCCTCGGGCAGGTCGAGGCTGGTACCGCGTTACTGGACGAGGCGATGGCAGGTGCGTTGGGTGGTGAGGGATCGAGCCTGGACACGGTGGTGTTCACCAGTTGCCAGCTGATGCAGTGCTGTGTCCGTGGCGCCGACTTCAGCCGCGTCGTGCAGTGGAGCCACTCGCTGGACGACTTCATCGCGCGCTACGGATGCCCGTATCTCCACGCGGCCTGCCGGGCGTCGTACGGCGCAGTACTGGTGTCCACTGGTGATTGGGCGAGGGCCGAGAATGAGCTGGCTGCTGCAGCGAACCTGGCGCGGGACTCGTTACCCGCAGTACGGGCGGAGGCTGTTGCCTATCTTGCGGATCTCCGCCTCGCCCAGGGGCGAGCGACTGAGGCCCGGCACCTATTGGAAGGCTTTGAGGATCACCTGGTAGTACGGCCTGTACTGGCTGCCGCCTACCTAGCCGCGGGGGAGGCTCCTACCGCAATCTCCTTCGTACTGCGTCAGCTGGATTCCACCGCGGGTCGTTACCCGGAAGAGGCGCGCCTTCGTGAAGTTCTAGGTGACGCGTACCTGGCAACAGGTCAGGTAGACGCAGCAAGGAGCGAGGCGAAACGCCTTGCAGAGCTAGGTAATCGCACCGACAGCCTGCTCATCACAGCGCGCGCCGAACGCCTCCTAGGACGGGCTACTGGCGCTACGGCACTGCTGACCTCCGCGCAGGCGAGGTTCAGCCAGTTGGCCATGCCGCTAGAGGCAGCGCGAACCAGGATGGCCCTAGCACTCGTCATGACTCGAGAGGACCCCGAGCCGGCTGCCGCCGAAGCACGGATCGCCCTGGCGGTCTTCGAGGATCTAGGCGCATCCACAGATGCCAATGCGGCCGCAGCCTGGCTGCGCTCTGCAGGAGCCGCAGCTGCACGAGTCGGCGCCAGGAGCCTCGGCGCACTGACCAAGCGCGAGCAGGACGTGCTCCGCCTCCTAGCGCAAGGCCTGCCGAACCCGGAGATCGCTGAGCGCCTCTACATCAGCCGCCGGACAGTAGAGCACCACGTCGCCAGCCTTCTGGCCAAGCTCGGCCTGCGGAATCGCACGGAGGCTGCAGCCTTCGCTCTGCACGACCAGAAGTAGGCGAGTTCACCGATGCCCGGCGCCCGGTGGCCGGTCGATGCTGGGAGATGACCGACCCGAGGAGCTCACCATGACCGACACAGTCACCCCCGCCTTCGACCAGGCTCGTGCCGATGCGTTCGGCGAGCAAATGAGCGGAGTACTCAACAACGCCACGCTGGCGCTCCTGGTCAGCATCGGCCACCAGGTAGAGCTTTACGAGACCCTGGCCAAGTTGCCAGCCGCAACCAGTCACGAGATTGCCGGCGCAGCGAACCTTCAGGAGCGTTACGTTCGCGAGTGGCTCGGCGCGATGACCACGGCGCGAGTAGTCGAGTACAACGCCGCCGACCGCACCTACCGGCTACCAGCGGAGCACGCAGCGTCGCTCACTCGCGCCGCCGGACCCGGCAACCTCGCCGGAGCCATGCAGTTCATCGCTCTACTCGCAGGAGTCGAGTCCCACCTGGTCGAGTGCTTCCGCAACGGCGGGGGAGTGCCCTACTCGGAGTACACCGAGTTCCACCGGCTGATGGCCGAGGACAGTGGCGCTGTGTTCGATGCCGCGCTGATCGACGGCATCCTCCCGCTCGTACCCGGGCTGCCGGAGCGCCTCCGGAGTGGGATCGAGGTCGCCGATGTCGGCTGCGGGAGCGGGCACGCCGTTAACCTGATCGCCCAGGCGTATCCGCAGAGCCACTGCGTCGGTTACGACTTCTCGGACGAGGGCATCGCCGCGGCTCGCGAGGAGGCGAGCAGGCTCGGCCTGCGGAACGCGGAGTTCGCAGTACGGGATGTCAGTGAGTTGGGGGAGCAGGAACGGTTCGACCTGATCACGGCGTTCGACAGCATCCACGACCAGGCACACCCGGCACAGGTGCTCGCCGGCGTCTCCGCAGCGCTACGGCCGGGCGGGGTGTTCCTGATGGTCGACATCCAGGCGTCGAGCAACCTCGAGGACAACCTCGACAACCCGTTCGCCACGTTCCTCTACGGCATCTCCACCATGCACTGCCTGACCGTCTCCCTGTCCCTGGACGGCGACGGACTCGGCACGGTCTGGGGACAGCAGAAGGCGGAGCAGATGCTCGCCGACGCGGGCTTCACCTCGGTCGAGGTCACCCACGTCGACGAGGATGTGTTCAACGCGTACTACATCGCTACCAAGGCCTAGCTCAGGAGGAAGGTCAGTGGCCGAACTGGTCCGAGTCGGCTGGTGCCTTGCCGGTGCCGTCCAGTGCTGACAGAGCGGTCATCTCCTCAGGGGTGAGTTCGAAATCGAACACTGCGAGGTTCTGCTCGAGCCGCTGGCGGTTGGAGGACTTGGGGATCGGTACTACGTCCTGCTGGACCTCCCAGCGGAGTACTACCTGGCCCGGCGTCTTGTCGTGAGCCTTGGCCGCTGCGGTGACGGTCGGGTGGTCCAGGAGGTCCGTGCCCTTGCCGAGTGGGCTCCAGGCTTCCGTGACGATGCCGTGGGTGGCGTGGAACTCGCGCTCGGTCTGCTTGGTCCAGACCGGGCTCAGTTGGACCTGGTTCACCTCGGGGGCGACGCCGGTCTCGTCGATCAGCCGCTGCAGGTGGGACGGCTTGAAGTTGGAGGTGCCGATCGCGCGGACCAGGCCGGCCTCGCGGAGTTCGATCAGGCCGCGCCAGGCGTCGACGTACCGGTCGTGGTCCGGGTTCGGCCAGTGGATGAGCAGCAGGTCGAGGTAGTCGAGGCCGAGCCTTTCCGCGCTCGCCTCGAATGCCCTCCGCGCGCCCTCGATGCTGTGGAACTCCTTGTTGAACTTGGAGGTGACGAACACGTCCTCGCGCGGTACTCCGGCAGCCTTCAGCCCGCGGCCGACCCCGACCTCGTTGCGGTAGGCCTCGGCAGTGTCGATGAGCCGGTAGCCCACCTCCAGAGCCTGTACTACGGCTTGCTCGACCTCCTGGTCTTTCATCGGCGACGTACCCAGCCCGAGCCGGGGCAGGGCGGTTCCGTTGCTCAGCGTGACGGTCGGTGCCAGTTCGCTCATCGGACATCCTTCGGGTCGGGGCCGCTGCCGCCACCGTATCCGTGGACGGCGGGGCGAAACTGTCCGAGGCCTGGGTCATGATGGGTCGGGGCCTCGGAGGCGGGGACCGGGACTCGGTCGAGGGGTGGGCGATGAAGAACCGTCTGATCACGCTGGTGGACCTCGGCCTGGACAGTTCCTTCGACGCGTCGATGACGTTCGTCCAGGGCATCACGAGCAACATCAACGCCGGCTGGAACAGCCCTGTGATCGACGTGAACTTCGTCCGCACCCGCGACCACGAGACCGCGTTCTCCGCGCTCACCACCCCCTCGACGGTGCTGCACGTGATGGCGCACGGTGACCACAGCGAGGAGCCCTCCTTTCTGTCGACGGACGGCCAGACCCAGGTCTCGCTGACCGCGCTGGCGGACTGGTTCCTCGACCGCTCCTGGGGCATCGCCAGCGGCGTGGTCATCGCCGACGGCTGCAAGACCGGCATCGGCAAGTGGCAACGAGCGATCCGCGACTGCCTCCAGGACGACATCACCTACATCGGCACCAGCACAGTGATCGGCTGGTACGAGGCGACCGTCTTCTGCTCCGCCTTCTACGGCGCCCTGGTCCGCAACCGAGGCCTCGGCAAAAGCCCCGCCGAGCAAGGCTGGGACGCCGCCGACCGAGCCATCCGCGCCTACGAAACCCTCACCGACGCCCGCTGCCCCTATAAGCCCGTCCTCCTCACCCCCTCCCGCCGAGCCCTCCGCTCCCTAGCCGGCTGACCACCCCTGGTACCGGAGTCGGCGGAGAGCCAGGAGCAAGCAGCAGCGCAGAAGGACAAGCCGTCCGGCGAGGGCTGGCCTTCCGGCGAACGCTGAGGTGATGGGTCGGTAGAGCCGGCGCTGGGGACGGGCCGGCCCTACCGGGATTAGTTGTCCAGCCATCGGAGGGTGGTGGCGCCGTTGTGGCCGTGGATGGTGAGGAGGGCGTCTATGCCGTCTTGCCAGACTGTGGTGGTGGGGTAGCGGCCGGACCAGTGGAGGGTGACGGTGCCGTCGGACCATTCGACGCCTTCGGCTACTACGCCGGTGCCGCTCACGCCGGAGACGTCGACGTGGCGGATGAGGTGGAACCGCCGGGGGCCGGGTGGGGACGCGACTTTCAGGTGGCGTCTTCTCGGCCGGAGCATCGTCGCGGGTCTGCCGCTGATCTCGTCCATGCCGACAGTCAACGCCTGGCCGGAGCGCTCGACCATGAACTGGAGCTGTATCCACAGGTCACCGATGATGCACCCACGGCGTCACCTGATCGACGTAATCTGATTGCACAGAGTGATCAAGCTGGGAGCGAGCCGATGACAGTCATCGATCAGTGGACGGGCCACCACGCGCGGGCCCTGCAGTTGGCGATGCGCCTGACGAGCGAGGCGTTCGCCGAGCATCTCGGGATCTCGCCACGCACTGTGGCCAAGTGGCGCAAGCGTCCGGAGATGGTGCCCAGCCCTCAACTGCAGGAGGCGCTGGACACCTCGCTCAACCTTGCGGCTGCTGACGTCCGGACCAGATTCGCGGCCGGCCTGGGAGCATCGCAAGAGGAACCCGGTGGGCCGGGTGCCTTGGACAGCCCGACCGTCGACCAGTTGCATGCCGCGCTGGGTGAGCTCTCCCGCATCCTCGCGACACTCCAACCCGCCGGCCCGAAAGGCCCGCCTTAACCCCAGTACGGCGTACCGTCGGCTGCTCGGATTCTGGAAGGGAGACGGCGGATGCTGCGGCGGGTGGTGACCTCGGCGAGTGTGCGGTCGGTGGGGTATGACGTGGCGAGCGGGACGCTGGAGGTGGAGTACGTCAGCGGCAGCGTCTACCAGTACTACGAGGTGCCGCAGCCGACCTTCGCCGGGCTGATGGCTGCCTCGAGTATCGGGAACTACGTCAACACCAACATCAAGCCGTACTTCGATTTCGCCGAGGTCTGAACCCGGCTGCTACATCGGCTGGATCTCGAAGATCTCCACGGCGAAGCGGCCCTTTCCCTCGGTCAGGAAGGGATGTCCGGTCAGCAGCGCGCGAGCAGCCTCGAGGTCGTCGGCCTCGACGATCGTGTAGCCGTTCTGGTCGCTCGGTTCGCCGGTCGAGCCGTCGTCGCGCACGGACACTCGCGGCGCCAGCGGGTTGCCCTGGTCGACGACCGCCGATGCCGCCTTGCCCATCCAGTCGGTCCACGCCTTCATCTGCGCCTCGCCCTGCTCCGGGGTGAAGTCCTCCATCGGAGTGGCCGGCCCGCGGTACAGGTACAGGAACTTGCTCATGGTCGATCCCTTCTTTCCGCCGATGCCAAGCACCGGCCGGGCCGTCCGGGATGGGCGGTCTCTTGGATGACGAACAGCCGTCGCTGGGATCGACAAGCGAGGCGGGGGTTTTCGCTGCGTCACCTGGGGGCACCAGTTTGTGGATCCACGGGGGTGGACCACTGCCAGGAGGTGCACATGCGCACTCGTAGAGCCTCAACGACCGGTTCTCGCGTCGTCACAGTCATCGTGGTTGTTTGGTTGTTGATCGGTCTCGCCGCGGCAGCGCAGCGGAACTACTTCGCCGGTTCGGACGCCTCGTGTGCCAAGGTGGGCACCATCCTCGTCACGATCGTCGCCGGTCCGCTGAACTACGTCGGAGCGAATCCGAAGATCGACTGCGAAGCGCCACAACCGTCGCGGTGATCGACCAACACGGCTGCGGATGCCACGGCATCCGCAGCCGTGCTTTTGTCTGTTCGCGGCGCCGCAGAGCTTCGGCGCCGCAGAGCTTCGGTGCCGCAGCGCTTCGGTGCGCGGAGTTGCCGGTTGGATCTACAGGTCGTCGGGGGAGATGCCGACGAGGGCAGCGGCTGCGCAGATGTGGATGGGGGTCAGGTCTGCGGGCGATACCGGGGCCTGGAGGAGGGTGCCGCGTTCGAACGGGGTCAGGTTGATGTCGATCCCGTGGGCGCCGGCGACCAGGCCGCGGACGTACGTGAGCCAACCCATCATCGGGATACCTCGGCGGAAGACGCCGGCGGCTGCCGCCAGTTCGGTGTCGGCGATGCTGGCCCATTCGGGTTCCCAGATCGTGACGACGGCGCGTAGTACCTGGGCGAAGCGCTCTGACTGGTTCAGGGCGTCTTCGTCACTCCAGTGCAGAGTGAGCTGATCGGCGACGGTCGTGAGTGTGCCGCCCATGGACAGGTCGAACAGCCAGGGAAGCTCGCCGGTGCTCTGCAGGTGCAGGCGCGTGGTGCTCGAACCGTTCGACAAGACCTTGGTGGTCGCTTCGACCATCTCTTCCAGCGGCGTCGAGGCGTCGGCCTCGAGCACGTGGTATCCCCAGCGCTCGTCCTGCGTCCACAGGTGGACGTCCGGGAAGGCCACGGCGACCGCGGTCAGCGTACGACCGACGCGGAGCGCGCGGTGTTCGACTGATTCGTCGCGGTGAGACCACTGGGCGCGTAGTAGCCAAGATGACATCTCACGCCCTCCGATCGACTGCCGGCTGGACCTGTCCCACGGACGGTACGCCGCTCGATGAGAGGTTGGCCAGAGCTCCGCCTACTCCGTGTGAACAGCTGAAGCGATCTTGAACGCCCCGCTGCTGACACCTCACCGCTCCAGTGTGAAGGAGCAGTAGGTCATGCCTGACCACTGGGGTCGGTTTTCCGCAAGATTCCGCCGGAAATCCACCCGCCACGCGCACCCCGCCCTCCTCAGCCGGCCTCACCGCGGGCATCTTGGGGGTCCTCGGAGGATGCCGAGCCGGCCGCGACTCGTGAAGCAGGCGACGCATCGTCACTGCTGAGGCTGCTTGATGGCTTCCGGCGAGCTGCCTTCTTGATGGGCTTGGCAGAACTCGCCTCTGTGGATGAGTCCGTCGCCGGGGCGCTCGGCTCCGGGTCTGGCGGGGCGTCGAGGGTTGGTGCCAGCTCGAGGGTCGGCGTGGGACCTCGGTAGGAGTCGAGCCAGGTGCGAAGAAGCTCTACTCGATCTGCATAGTCTTCGTTGCCCTTGACGACGGGTGCCTGGTTGTAGGCCATCGTGTCGGAGCTTCGCCGCAGCTTGACGTACAGCCGGGACGACGACAGGGCATACCGCTCCATGTCGTCCTGCAAGGCGCCGATGACGGTGATGTTCCGGTCGCGGCCGATCTGCTCGAACAGGGCGACCGCCTCGCGACGGTGCTGAGAACCCAGGTTCCGGCCGAGCTCGTCGAGGATCAGCAGCAGCGGCCGGTCGCTTCCCCCGGCCAGGGCGGCAGCGCACACCAGCTTGACGGCCTTCTCGTCCATCTGCGCGGTGTTGCCCTTGACGTTGAACGCCGAGAACGGGCCGCCCTCGGACCGGCGCCACTTCGGCGTGACGGTCCACCGCCACGGCTTGTCGGGCTCGGCCGGCGGGTCGGGCTCAGGGTACTCGAGCTTCGCACCATACCCGCCGTACTGCTGGTCGAGTCGGTCGAACTCGGCCGATACCAGCCGGAGCCGCGCTTTGATGCCGTCGGCAAGCGATGCGCGGTGCGCCCGGGCCGTGCTCTCCGCCTCGCCGAGTCCCTCGCGGGCTCGCTCCAACGCTGCGTTCCGCTCAACGCGCTGGTTCGCGATCTGCTGTTGCTGCAGGCTGTCGAACGTCTCGTGCTGCGCCAGGTGGCTCGCCAACGTTCGCTGCAAGGCCGGTACGAGGCTGACGCGCGCGCCCAGCGTCCCGTTCGACCAGCCGTCAGGACCGTTGAGGATCTCCCACAACTCCGACGGGATCTCCTCACGCGACCGTGCGTTCGGGAAGCAACGCCGTACTACGTCGTCCAGTTGCGTGCAGGCCAGGTGATTCCAGTCTGCTGTCGTACGGCGCTGGGCGTCGTCCGGCAAGCCGAGCAGGAACTCCGACGCCTCGTCCGGAGTGGTTCCCCAGGCCGTCGTGCGGGTGACGAGGTCGAGCCCGACCTGCTCCTCCAGCAGCACGAGCCGTCGGCCGGCCAGGTCGTCGAGGATGCGGCCGTGGTCACGCCGGGTCGCCTCGAGGTTCTTCAGGCGCTCGTCCCGGACGAGTTGCTGCCCGGCCGCGGCCTCGGCTGATTCCTTCGCGGCTTGGAGTGCGGGCGCCAGGGTGTCGCGGTCGTCCTCGTGGCGGTCGTTTGCCTCGCGGAGCGCCAGGATCTGCTCCTGGATGTCGGCGGCGGCCCCCAGCGCGCGGGCGGCCGCAGTACGGCGCTCGGCTTGCTCTACTCGGGCGCGGGCCTGCTCCAGAGCGGCGGAAGCGGCCGAGCGAGCTTCGACGGCAGCCTCGAGTCGACGGCGGGCGGCCTCGATCCGAGCAGTGCGCCCGGTGATCGCCTCCTCGAACTGCCCGACGGCGACGACACCAGCGGCGTCGTCGATGATCTCCTTCGCTGACCGCTCGGCGAGAGCCGCGAAGAACGCGTCCAGCTTGAATCGCTTGTCGGCAGAGGCCGGGCCGCCCTTCAGGCGAACAGATCCGGGCCGATTCGCCATGACCAGCAGGAAGCCGGCATAACCGGCGTCAGCCAAGGCCGACGCGGCGAGAGTGGCGTCGTCGACATCGACGACGACAGCCTCGCGATACGGAGCCAGCCGTGGCTCCCACTCGACACGA
Source organism: Kribbella sancticallisti (assembly GCF_039530625.1). NCBI lineage: Bacteria > Bacillati > Actinomycetota > Actinomycetes > Propionibacteriales > Kribbellaceae > Kribbella > Kribbella sancticallisti. Next base: position 344,347 of record NZ_BAAAOS010000019.1, read on the forward strand.
TCGGCCGTAGAAAGCTCGGTGATATCGGTGAGCGCGCCGCACTCGATCCCGGCGTTCTCCAGCACCTGCTGCTGCGGAGCCGAGACCGTCTGACCGCTCTCCGCCTCACGCAGCTCAGCCGTCGCCTGGTCCACGAACGACCGCGCCGCGTGGTCCCGCCCGATGTGCTCCTCGAGCACCGCCCGAGCTTCTTCCTGCTCGTCGGCCGCCGCAGCCAGGTCCCGACCGTCGGCGGAACGCCCGACCTCCAGCAGTCGCCGGTGCTCCTGCCCGAGCCGCTCCAACTGCTCCCGAACCGAACGCTGAGCCAGATCGAGCTCGCGGTCGCGGGCGTCGAGCTTGTCGCGCTCCTGGCGGGTCAGCTGGACGTCGCGCAGCAGGTTCTCCTCGCTGCCGAACGCTTCGATCTCGCTGTCGACGGACTCGCGTTTGGCTTCCTGCTCGGCGATGCGCAGGTCGAGCTCGGCCAGTTCGTGGACGATCTCGGTGTTCCGCGCGTCGCCGTCGACCAGGTGCCGGGCGTTGCGCGCCTGCCAGGACTCGCGGGCCGCGGCCAGCGCCTCCCGGGCCGCACCTCGCTGGAGGATGCCCGCCTCGACGGTGGCCATCTCCTGCTCCCAGCGCAGCAGGTCAGCCGACGCCTGCTTGGTCGCCTCACGCTGGGTGTGCTCGGCGGAGCGATGGGCCTGCTCCTGCTCGAGCTCGTGATCGAGCCCGGTCAGGGTGGCGATCGCGTTGAAGATGCGGGCCGGGCCCAGCTCGTTCAACGGCTCGGCGAGCAGGTTGGCCGTTGGCGATGACCTGACCGACGTTGAGAGGAAGGACACGCAGCGAACCTGGCCGCCGTACAGGACTGTGGAGAGTTTGTTGGCGTGGAAGTCGGTGCGGCCGTTGGAGTGCGGCAGCGCCGCCCAGAGTGCGTCGGCGCCGGCGGCCCGCTCGGCCTCGGTCGACCCGTACGGGACGTGCAGGCCGTTCTTCCAGCGCAGATCCAGGTACGACGCTTTGCGGTTGATCCGGAACCAGACGGTGATCGCGGCGGCCTCGATCTCGGCCAGCTCCGTCAGGTCGGGATCGGAGAAGACGCCGACGATGTAGCCGCGGTCGACGTTGGACCAGCTGCCTTCCTGGCCGGCGGCTTCCGCGGTGAACAGGAGCTCGGCCGCGCCGGGCGCACCGCTCGTCAGGCGCCACTGGTCGTCGGCGTGCAGGAGGGAGAGCGCGGCGATCCAGGAGGACTTGCCGGCGCCGTTCGAGTCGACCGGGCCCTGGCCCGCGACCGTGACGAGACCCTGGCCGACCATCGGGATCGGGTGGGTCGACAGCCGGGACAGGTCGACGACCTGAACGCCGAGCAGCACCTTCGAGCCGAGGATGTCGAACGGTCCGTCCTCAACGGGACTGCTCATGCCGCTCCTTCTTCAGTGGTGATGCCTTTGCGGGCGCGGATGGCTTCCGCGATGGGACTGGATGGGGCGGCTGCGAGGATCAGTTGGTCCTGCAGCCTTCGTCGTGCGGCCGGGGTGAGGCGTTGGAGTTGTGGGCCGGGGATGTAGCTCGGTCCGCCGGAGTGGTCGCCGGACAGCTGGATCAGGCCGGCGGCGCGGAGTCGCTGCAGCGCGAGTCGCCGCTCCTCGCTGCTGATCCTGGTGGTCCGGAGCTCGTCGACCGTGGTCGGGCGGGCGGACTTCCAGCTGTCGCCGGTCAGAATCCCTTCACTGCGGGGGATTGCGACCGAGTGCACGAGGACGAGGACGAGTACTGCGCGGTCGACGACCGAGAGTGGTTGCCAGCCTTGCGCGGTGAGGGTTTCGGCGATGTCGTCGGCGTAACCGGCTGTCCAGTGGGTGCCGTCGACGTGCACGAGGGTGCGGCCGATCAGCTTCAGCATTTTGCCGACCTGGCGGCGGAGGGTGACGTCACGGAGTCCGGCTAGTTGGACTTCGGCAACTGGATGCGCTGCGTACTGCACGGCGCTGAAGGCAGCCAGTACTTCGTCCCGGCTGCGGTCGCTGAGGTCCTGCAACAGAGCATCGAACAAGGCGTGCTGCTCGGTCATGCGCCCTCCTCCGCCGCAGACGAAGTGCCTGAATGAGAGCTGTCTGCGGAGGGGAGGGGGTCGGGGGTGGGCTCAGGGGCGGGAGGTGCAGCTAGTACTGCGGGTGGTGGGTCCGGGAGGATTCTGCAGAGTTCTCTCAGGCCTGTTAGTTGGGTAGGGCCCCAGGTGATGGTGCGGGGGCCTAGGCGGACCTCGCCTGCCTTTTCGTTCCAGAGGAGCCAGCCGGTGGCGTGGAGGCGGCGGAGACTGCCGATGATGAGGGTTAGGTCGCTGGACTGCTCGGGGCGACCTCGGAGGCCGGCGTAGACAGCCTTGATTTGTGCCAGGGTGCCGACGACGCCGGGCCAAGTGGGGCCGCTTCGGTCGGGCCAGCAGCAGGTTACGCAGATTGCGAGGACTCGGGCGGTCTCGTTCGGCTGCTCGACGGCGACCGGGGGAGTACCCAGCTCTTCCAGTACTGCGTGTCCGGCGCCGTCCGGGAGGGTCGGGAGCATCCAGATGGTCTGGCCGTCGGGCTCCGCCGCGCGGGTCAGGCCGGCGACGGCAGGGGTGTCAGGCGACACCTGCAACGGCCCGGCGGACTGCACCTTCGCCCACCACAACGCGTTATAGCTTCGCCCGCTGTCCACGGCGCCGTTGTTACCGCGTCCGCTGTCCGCGACCTCCGGGGACGTCATCGCGTCACCCGCCGGAACGAACCATGCGTCGCCCACGGAGTCCCGGCCGACGGATCGATCCGCATCCCGTCCTCCCAGATCAGCTCATAGTCGAGCTCGTCGTGCAGATGGGCGGCGGTCAGCTCAGCGAGCACCCGGCGCGCGGTGATCCAGTCGCCCGCGTCGTCCACCACGTCGACGATGCTCACGCTGTCCCGCCCGGCCAGAATCCGCTCCGCCTGCGCGCGCAGATCCTCCCGATCCGTCGCAGCAGCGGACTCAGGCGCGTCCGTCTCGGAGGAAGGCCGAGGCGGCGCCATTCGCGCAGTACCGGTTCGGCGGCCCGACTCGACCGCCTCCAGCATCCCCTCGGGAGTGAACTCCGGCGCGGCCGCGTCGAAGAGCAGACCGTCAAGCACACCAGCCAGTACTTCGGTATCGCTGCCGCGGGTGAACGTCAGCCACGTCTCGATCGGCAGCAACCCCAGCGCCCGCGTAGTACCGGCTCTTTCCACCAGTCGCCCGGCGGCGAGCTGGACAGCATCGGCATACGCGGCCAAAGACATCCGCAGCTGCGTGCACGCCTGGTGCAGCGTCGGCCAGCGGTCGAGCACGATGCGGTGCACCTTCTCGGCCTGCTCGATCAGCCGCTCGTTGCCCCAGGCGAGCTGCGCGTTCTCCCGCAGTTGCGTGGTGGTGCTGGTGGAAACCAGGATGGAAAGTTCGTTCCCGAGCAGCCGGAACACCTTCGTCAGCCGCTCGACCGACGCCTGCCCCTGCTCGGCGACGGCCCGCGGGTCGCTCACGCTGTGTGCTTCGAGGGTGAGCAGTTGGTGCAGCTCGGCCTGACCGCCCTGCACCGACATCCGCTTGAGGAACATCAGCATCACGTACGGCGCGAAGGCGGCTCGGTGGCGCAACTCGTTCGGCCGGTCCACCAGTTTCGTGATCGCGCCGTACTGCCGCAGCACCTCGAACCGGCGGACGATCACGTCGTGCGGGTAGCCACGGCAGGCGAGGGTGGCCTGCTCGACGGTCAGCCCGTCGCTGCCCGCCTCGGCGAACGCGTCGAGGATCGCCTGGTCGGCGTCGAGCAGTTCGGGGTCGACGATCATCGCGCCGGCCTCGCGGGCGAGCACGGCGAAGACCTGACGGTAGACGCGCAGTACGGCCGCTTCGGCCTCCGCGTCCAGCAACGTCGCATCCATCGCGCATCTCCTCCCGTGGTCCGGCCGCCCCGGGAGACGGCCAGAGACCGGACTTTATCGACCGCCACCGGCGGATCGAAATCGGGCCGTCACCAACCTGTGGACAACTCGCGGGAGCGGCGGCTCAGTCCTGGGAGCGGCGCCGGAAGGCGGCCAGTGCCAGCGGAGCGAAGATCACGGTGAAGATGATCGACCACCCGATGGAGGCGGCGACCGGGTGCTGCAGCGGCCATTGAGCGTCGGCAGGCGCGGCCGGGCCGTTGCCCCACAGGTCACGGCACGCCGCCGTCAGTGCGGAGACCGGGTTCCACTCGGCGATCACCCGCAGCCAGGTGGGCATGTTCTCCGGCGGCGCGAACGTGTTGGCGACGAAGGTGAGCGGGAACATCACGGTGAACATGAAGCCGTTGACCGCCTCCACCGAGCGCATCAGCGAGCCGACCCAGATGCCCAGCCAGATCATCGAGAAGCCGAAGAGCAGCAGCACCAGATAGGCCAGCGCCGCGTTCGCGACGCCCTCGCGGATCCGCCAGCCGACCAGGAGGCCGGTCAGTCCCATCACCACGATGCCGATGCTGGAGTGGATCAGGCTGGAGATGCTGCGCCCGACCAGCACCGAGGCCCGCGAGATCGGCAATGACTTGAACCGGTCGACGATGCCCTTCTCCAGGTCGCTGGTGAGCCCGAGCGCCACCACCGCGGAGGAGAAGACCATCGTCTGCGCCATGATGCCGGGCAGCAGGAACTCGCGGTACGACGTGCCGGGCACGTTGATCGAACCGCCGAAGACGTAGGCGAACAGCAGCACGAACATCACCGGCTGGATCGTCACGTCCAGCAGCATCTCCGGCATCCGCCGGATGTGCAGGAGGTTGCGCCACACGACCGTCAGGGACTGTTGCAGCAAGGTGCGCTGGTGGATCGGCGGACGGGCGGCGACGGCCGTGGCGGTCATCGGAGGGCCTCCTTCTCGGTGCTGGTCAGCGCCTCGTCCAGTTCGTCGGTCTCCTCGGCGCGGTGACCGGTCAGATGCAGGAAGACGTCGTCGAGACTCGGTCTCTTCAGGCCCAGGTCGTCGATGTCGATACCGCTGTCGGTGAAGACCCCGGCGATCCGGGTCATGTCGGCGAGACCGGTCGCGGGTGCGGTGAGGCGCCGGCTCACCTCCTCGACGTGGACTTCGCTCGCGTGCCCGCGCAGCAGTTCCGCGGCGCGCTGGAGGTCGGCCGGAGACGAGACCGTGACGACCACGCTCGCCCGGCCCGCCTCATCCTTGAGCTGCGTCGGCGTTCCGGCCGCGATCACCTTGCCCTTGTCGATCACCACGATCTCGTCGGCCAGGTGGTCGGCTTCTTCCAGGTACTGCGTCGTCAGCAGCAGGGTGGTCCCGTCCTTGACCAGTCCGCGCAACACCTCCCACAGGTCCGCCCGGCTCCGGGGATCGAGTCCGGTGGTCGGCTCGTCGAGGAACAACACCGGTGGCGAGGCGACCAGGCTGACCGCCAGGTCCAGTCGTCGCCTCATCCCGCCCGAGTAGGTCTTCGCCACCCGGTCGGCCGCGTCGGTCAGCAGGAACCGCTCGAGCAGTTCGTCGGCCAGTTTGCGCAGGTACTTGGTCGGCAACCCGTAGAGCCTGCCGATCAGCCGGATGTTCTCCCGGCCGGTCAGCAGTTCGTCGATGGTGGCGGACTGGCCGGTCAGTCCCATGCTGCGGCGCACGGCCGCAGGCTCTTTGAGGACGTCGTAGCCGGCAACCCGGCCGGTCCCGCTGGTCGGCACGCTGAGCGTGGTCAGCATCCGCACGGTGGTCGTCTTGCCGGCCCCGTTCGGACCGAGCAGGCCCAGCACCGTCCCTTCCGGGACGACGAAACTGACGCCGTCGACCGCTCGATTCGTGCCGAATTGCTTGACGAGATCAACCGCTTCCACCGCAGGACCAGTAGCCATCCGCCCACAGTAGAACGCGCCACCGACAAGTCCAGCGAAAAAAAGCGGATGACGGCCGGGTGGGCGCTGTCTACCATCCGAACCATGATGAGACTGCTCGGCTAGTGCGTCCTCGAACGCTCTAGCCGACCCCAGCAGCTGTACCGGTGCGGGCGACCCAGGCGGTCGTCCCCGGACAGCTTGCTGTTCTCATTCACCGGAGTCACCCATGGCACCGTCCTATCTCGATGCCTTGCCGATCGGCACGCAGCACCCGCGAGCCCGCGCGCTGCTCGCCGTTCGCAAGGATTCCGTTCCCAGTCGGATCCTGGTCGAGGGCAACTGGGAGCACAGCCAGCTCCTCACCACCCCGACGACCATCGACACTCTGTACTACTGCCCTGAAGCAGCACCCGACCCCAGTACTGCGGAACGCGCCGCCGCGCGCGCTCATGAGGTCTACCGGATCTCACCGAAGCTGTTCGCCCGGGTTGCCCGCAAAAGCAGGTCGGACGGACTCCTCTCCATCGCGCGACTTCCCGTCTGGAAGCCGGACCGATTCCGGTTCGACGACTCGTCGCTGGTCCTGGTCGCCGACGGAGTCGAGTACGCCGGCAACCTCGGCACGCTGATTCGTACGGTCGACGCGGCTCGCGCGGACTGCCTCGTGCTGACCAGTCGACGGGCCCGGCTCAACCACCCGACCGTGTACGCCGCCAGCCGTGGCATGGTCCTCACCACCCCGGTTCTCGAGTTCGACGACATCGCCGGAGCTGCCGCGTGGTTGCGCCGGCACAACTTTGAAGTACACCTCGCTGATCCCGACGCCACCGGGAGCTACCGCGTACCGAAGTACAGGGGTGGGCCGACGGCGTTCGTGGTCGGCTCGGAGGGGCGTGGGCTCGACTGCCGGTGGTTCGAGCAGGGGTTCGGGGCTGTCTCGATTCCGATGCTCGGGCAGGCGGACTCGCTCAATGTCGCGTTGTCCGCCGGGATCCTGCTCTTCGAGGCCCGGGCCCGCAAGGACGGGTGGTGAGAGTACAAAGGAAGTTGATGCTGTACGCCGATCGTGAGGACGCGGGACGCCGGCTCGCCGAGGAGTTGCGAGGCCGGGTGACGTCGGACGCCGTGATCCTCGGGCTGCCGCGCGGCGGAGTACCGGTCGCGGCGGAGGTGGCCGCTCAGCTCGGTGCGCGGCTCGACGTGATCATCGTGCGCAAGCTCGGCCTGCCGAGCCAGCCGGAACTGGGCCTCGGCGCCGTGGGGGAGAACGGCGTCCGGGTGATCAACCAGTCGCTCGTCGACTCGACCGGTATCAGTGCGGACGAGTTGGCCGCGATCGAACAACGAGAGCGGGCCGAGGTCACGCTGCGGGCCCGGCGGTTCCGGGTGGACCGCCCGGCCGTCGCGCTCGCCGGCCATCCGGTCGTTCTGGTCGACGACGGGATCGCGACCGGTTCGACGATGCTGGCGGCGTGCCTGGTCGCGCGTGCCCGGGAGGCCGAGCGCGTGGTCGTCGCCGTACCGGTCGCGGCGCGGGCCGGGTTGTCGCGGGTCCGGGCCGTGGCGGACGAGGTCGTCTGCCCGCACACACCGAGGCTCTTCGTCGGCGTCGGGCAGTGGTACCACGACTTCCGGCAGACCACCGATCAGGAAGTGATCGCTGTTCTGGCCCAGTGACTCAGCGCGGGGCGGCGGTCGAACCGCGTTCGATCAGCCGGACATCCAGCGTGATCGGATCCGCCGGATGTTCCTTCCCCTCGACCGTGCCGAGCAATAGCCGGACCGCGATCGCCGCCTTCTGCGGGATGTCCTGCGCGATCGTCGTCAGCTTCGGCGTCACGTAAGCGCTGAGGTCGAGATCGTCGAACCCGAGCACGGAAACGTCGCCGGGCACGGAGTACCCGCTATCGGCCAGACCTTCCATGATCCCGATCGCCAGGATGTCGGCGGTCGCGAACACCGCCGTCGCGTCCGGGTGCTCGGTCATCAGCCGGCCGCCGAGCTCGCGCCCGCTGGCATGTGTCGTGGTCGCGGTGACCAGCCGCTCGCGCCACCGCAGACCCGCTTCGGCGAAGGCGGCCTGGAACCCCTCGAACCGCTGGTGCACCACACCGACCTCGGAGAAGGACGGTCCGGCGAAGACGATCTCACGATGGCCGAGCTCGAGCAGATGCCGAGCGGCCAGCAGCGCACCCGTGTAGTCGTCGGACCGTACGCCGGTGGTCAGTGGGTTCGCCGAGTAGCTGTCGATCGCGAGCAGCGACACCTTGCCGACCGTGCGCGGCGTGAGCCGATCGATCTCCTCGTCCAGGAATCCCAGCAGGACGGCGCCGTCCAGGCTCCACGACTGCAGCGCCTCGGCGACCTCGGCCGGCTCGGCGATCCCGCGCAGCAGCAGGTGATAGCCGCCCTTGCGCAGCTCGCGCTCGATCTGGCCGACGATCGCCACGTTGTGCGGGCTGATCATCAGGCTGTCCTCGTCGGCGGCCGGCACCAGCAGCCCGATCAGCCGGGACGACTTGGCGGCCAGGCTGCGGGCGGACGCGCTGGGCACGTAGCCGCGCTCGGCGACGATCCGCTGGATCCGCTCGATCGTCTCCGGCGAGACCCGGGCGCGCTTGCCGTTCACCACGTTCGAGACCGTCATCATGCTGACCCCGGCCTCGTCGGCGATGTCCTTCAGCGTGACCCGCACAGGAGCTCCTCTCGATCGTCCGCGGCCAGGATACGAGCCCGCTGATCCATTGACAGCACCTTTCGGGGACCTCTACGGTCCCTCCAAGGTGGAGCGCTAAACCTACCATGAATGAACGGAGTCCGGGTGAGCACAGAGCAGTGGTGGCGGGACGCGGTGATCTACCAGATCTACCCGCGCAGCTTCGCCGACGGGAACGGCGACGGCACCGGCGACCTGGCCGGCGTGCGGTCGAGACTGCCCTACCTCAGCAGCCTCGGCATCGACGCCATCTGGTTCACCCCGTGGTACCTGTCGCCGCTGGCCGACGGCGGGTACGACGTGGCCGACTACCGGGTGATCGACCCGGTCTTCGGCACCGTGGAGGAGGCCGAACAGTTGATCGCCGACGCGGCCGCACTCGGGATTCGCACGATCATCGACGTCGTCCCGAACCACGTGTCCAGCGAGCACGAGTGGTTCCAGGCCGCGCTGACAGCCGGTCCGGGATCACCCGAGCGGGAGCGGTTCTGGTTCCGCGGTGGCGAGGAGCCGCCGACGAACTGGGTCTCCAGCTTCTCCGGCCAGACCTGGACCAGGACGAAGAACCCGGACGGTACGCCGGGCGAGTGGTACCTGCACCTGTTCACCCCCGAACAACCCGACCTCAACTGGAACCACCCCGACGTACGGCGGGAGCACGAGGAGATCCTGCGGTTCTGGTTCGACCGTGGAGTGGCCGGGATCCGGATCGACTCGGCGACCATGCCCGTCAAGGACCCGGCGTTCCCGTCGTACGAGGAGAGCGCCGACCACCCGTACGTCGACCGGGACGAGTTGCACGACATCTACCGCGCGTGGCGAGCGGTGGCGGACTCGTACGAGGAGCCGCGGGTGCTCGTCGGGGAGATCTGGCTCGCCGATCCGGTCCGGTTCGCCCGCTATCTCAGGCCCGACGAGATGCACACCGCGTTCAACTTCGACCTGATGTCCCGGCCCTGGGACGCGGCCGAGTTGCGTGCGTCGATCCAGGCGACGCTGGCCGCGCACGAGCCGGTCAACGCACCGCCGACCTGGGTGCTGTCCAACCACGACGTGACCAGGCCGGCTACTCGGTACGGGCGGGAGGACAGCTCGTTCGCCTTCGACAGCAAGCGGTTCGGCGTCCCCACCGACCTGGACAAGGCGCAGCGCAGGTCGCGCGCGGCAGCACTGCTGACCGCGGCGCTGCCCGGCTCGCTCTACATCTACCAAGGCGACGAGCTCGGCCTGCCCGAGGTCGAGGATCTACCGCTCGCCGCGCTGCAGGACCCGATCTTCCACCGCTCCGAAGGCGCCGATCCCGGCCGGGACGGCTGCCGAGTACCGTTGCCCTGGACAACGACCGGTCCGAGCTTCGGGTTCAACTCGCAGGGTTTCACGCCGTGGCTGCCGCAGCCCGCCGGCTGGGGCAGGCACTCGGTCGAGGCGCAGGAGCGCGACCCGGACTCGATGCTCGCGCTCTACCGGTCCGCGCTCACCCTGCGCGGACGACTGGCCGGTGAGCTGTCCTGGCACCAGCTGAACACCGACGACGTGATCGCCTTCCAGCGGGGCGAGGTGCTCTGCCTGGTGAACCTGGGCGACGAGCCGGTCGCGTTACCGCGGTACGCCTCTGTTCTTCTCGCCAGCTCCGCCCTTGCTGGTGACCGTCTACCCACTGACACAGCCGTCTGGCTGACCACGAACTCGTAGGAGAACCATGAAGTCCATTACGCCCATCGCCCTCGTGGTCGCCCTCGCGGCTGGTCTGACAGCTTGTTCGGACGACAGCCCCACCGCCGCAGCGCCGGACGGCCCGGTCACGGTGAAGGTCGCCCGGGACCCCGGTCTCGACAAGGACGCGATCGCCGCCTTCGACGCCCGGGTCGCGCAGTTCGAGAAGGACAACCCGATGATCGACGTGGTGCCGCAGGAGTACAACTGGACGGCGACCACGTTCACCGCCCAACTGGCCGGCGGAACCCTGCCGGACGTCTTCACCGTGCCGTTCACGGACGGGCGCGGGCTGATCGAGCGCAAACAGATCGCCGACATCAGCGGTCAGGTCGAGGCGCTGCCCTACGGCAAGCAGTTCAGCGAGACCGTCGCGAAGGCGGGCCAAGCGGCCGACGGCAAGCTGTGGGCGGTCCCGATCGCCGCGTACGGGCAGGCGCTGCACTACAACCGCACCTTGTTCGCGCAGGCGGGGCTCAACCCTGATCAGCCGCCGGCCACCTGGGACGAGGTGCGATCAGCCGCCAAGCAGATCGCCGAGAAGACCGGGAATGCGGGCTATGCCCAGTTGACCACCGGCAACACCGGCGGCTGGATCCTCACCACGCTTGACTACGCCTTCGGCGGCCGGACCGAGAAGCTCGAGGGCGACACGGCGACGGCCGAGATCGACTCACCGCAGATGACCGAAGTACTGCAGCGGTTGAAGGCCATGCGCTGGGACGACAACAGCATGGGATCGAACTTCCTCTATGACTGGGCCGGGATCAACCAGGCGTTCGCTGCCGGGCAGATCGGCATGTACGTCTCCGGTGGCGGCAACTACGGCTCGCTGTTCACCCAGAACGCGCTCAAGCCCGCAGACTACGGCGTGACGGTCATTCCGCTCGCCGACAACGCCGACGCCGGAGTACTGGGTGGCGGCACGCTGGCGACGGTCAGTGCCAAGGCCGACGACAGTGTGAAGTCAGCGGCGGTCAAGTGGATCGACTTCTTCTACCTGAAGAAGCTGGCTGACAAGGACGCCGCAGTACTGGATGCGAAGACCAAGGCAGCCTCCAAGCAACCCGTCGGTGCGCCGGAACTGCCGGTGTTCGACAAGGCGACCTACGACAAGTCGCTGGGGTGGGTGGCCGACTACGTGAACGTGCCGCTGGCCCAGATGAAGCCCTACACCGACAAGATGTTCGACCAGCAGTTGGTCAACGAGCCGACCAAGTCCACCCAGGAGGTCTACAAGATCCTGGACCCGGTGGTGCAGTCCGTACTGACCAACAAGAACGCAGACATCGCCGACCTGCTCAAGAAGGCCGACGCGGAGGCCCAGGCCCTCCTCGACCGGAAGTAGCCCGATGGCGACCGAGACCATTCCCCTGCTCAGGAAGACAGCAGCCGTTCGGAGCCCAGTCAGCTGGGTTCGTCGCGGCGGCCTGAGCACCCTGGTCTTCCTGCTCCCGCTGCTGATCGTGTTCGGGGTGTTCTCCTGGATCCCGATCGGCCGGGCCGTGGTGATGAGCTTCCAGGAGACCAACCTGGTCACCCCGGCGACGTTCGTCGGCCTGCAGAACTTCCAGGACGTCCTGGCGGACCCCCTCCTCTGGACCGCCGTCAAGAACACCCTGTACTTCGCCCTGCTGGCCTTGCTGTTCGGCTACCCCGTGCCGCTGGTCGCAGCAGTCCTGATGAGCGAGGTGCGTCGCTTCAAGGGTCTCTACAGCGCTCTGGCCTACCTGCCGGTGGTGATCCCGCCTGTAGTGGCCGTGCTGCTCTGGAAGTTCTTCTACGACGCCAGCCCCAACGGAGTGTTCAACACGATCCTCGGCACGGTAGGGCTCGGTCCGGTCTCCTGGTTGCAGGACTCGGGCAGTGCGATGCCTGCGCTGGTTCTCGAGGCAACGTGGGCCGCTGCAGGAGGCACGGTGATCATCTACCTGGCCGCACTGACAGGTGTCTCCACTGACCTCTACGAGGCGGCTGAGATCGACCGGGCCTCCATCTGGCGCAAGATCTGGCACATCACCCTGCCGCAACTGCGAGGCGTCCTGCTGATCACGTTCATTCTGCAGATCGTGGGGACGTCGCAGGTGTTCCTGGAGCCGTTCCTGTTCACCGGCGGCGGTCCGGCGAACTCCACGATGACGATCCTGCTGCTCATCTACGACTACGCGTTCGCGAACAGCCTGGGCGGGGAGTACGGCGCCGCGACCGCCTTGAGCATCATGCTCGCCGTCGTTCTCGGCATCCTCTCGGCCGTGTACTTCCGGTTGACCCGGTCCTGGAGCCGCTCATGACCCGGGGCATCCTCTCCTCGTCCGACTGGCGCCGCCCTCGCGTACGCCGTACGGCGCTGGGCGTGCATGTCGTGCTGCTGGCTCTGCTGTTCGTGGTGGGTCTCGGGCCGATGCTCTGGTTGGCCAAGGCCGCGATCACCCCGACTCAGGACACTCTGCGCGCACCACTCGCGTTGTGGCCGAACGGGATCGACTGGGCGAACCTGGCGACCGCCTGGTCGCGAGTGGAGATCGACAAATACTTCCTCAACACCGTCGTACTGGCGGCCGGCTCCTGGTTCGTCCAGTTGCTGGTGGCGACCACTGCCGGCTACGCCCTGTCCGTACTGCGACCGCGGTACCGCAAGGTGCTCACCGGGGTCGTCCTGGCGACCTTGTTCGTCCCGTCGGTGGTGCTGCTGGTCCCGCTGTATCTCACCATCGTGGATCCGCCGTTGCTCAAGGCCTCGATGATCAACTCGTTCTGGGCGGTCTGGCTGCCGGCCGGGGCGAACGCGTTCAACATCCTGCTGGTGCAGCGGTTCTTCGACAATCTGCCCAGGGAGGTGTTCGAAGCCGCTCGGGTCGACGGCGCCGGGCCGTTCCGGATGTTCTGGTCGGTGGTGCTGCCGATGTCCAAACCGATCCTCGGAGTGGTCTCGGTGTTCGCGATCATCGCGGCCTGGAAGGACTTCCTCTGGCCGCTGCTGGTGCTGCCCGATCCTGATCGCCAGCCGCTGTCCGTCCGGCTACCCGCGCTGCAACAGTTCGTCGAGCTCGATGTGTTCCTGGCGGCACTCGCGATCTCGACGGTGATTCCGGTGGCGCTGTTCCTGCTGTTCCAACGGCTGTTCCTGAAGTCCAACGCCCTCAGTGGTGCAGTCAAAGGTTAGTTTCCGCCCCGTTTCGCTGACAGAAGGGCTCCACAGTCATGCCCAAAAAGAGGTTCGTCGCGCTCTTGGCCGCACTGCTGGCCACTTCCTATCTGTCTCCAGCATCAGCGGCCGGCTTCACGTCGATCGTCGAGGCAGAGAACGCCACCCGCAGCGGAGGAGCGGTCGTAGAGACCAATCACTCCGGATACAGCGGCTCAGGTTTCGTCGGTGGTTTCACTGATACGAACAAGGGCACGGCAGCGGTCACAGCCTCTGTGTCGGTCCCTTCAGCAGGCAGCTACAAGCTCTCTCTGAGGTACGCGAACGGCACCGGCTCTGCCAAAACGCTGTCGCTCTACCGCGCCGGCACGAAGGTTCAGCAGGTCACCTTGCCGCCGTCAGCATCTTGGGACGCGTGGGCAGACCTTCAGACCACGCTGACCTTGCCGTCGGGGTCCAACTCCCTCAGCTACCGCTTCGACTCCACAGACTCGGGCAACGTCAACCTGGACAAGCTGACGGTGACCGACACACCCGCGCCTGCCGAAGGGACTCTGGAAGCAGAGTCGGCGACGCTGTCCGGGGGAGCGGTGGTAGCGACCGACCACCCGGGCTACAGCGGCTCGGGCTTCGTCGGCGGTTACACCGACGCCAACAAGGGCAACGCGGCAACCACCTTCTCTGTCACCTCGCCCAAAGCGGGCTCGAGCACTATCACCCTGCGGTACGCGAACGGGACCGGCGCAGCCATGACGCTGTCCCTCTACGCCGGAGGCAGCAAGGTACGGCAGATCAGCCTGCCTGCCACCGCCAACTGGGACACCTGGGGCACTGCTGCCGAGGCCGTCCCCGTTGTCGCCGGTGCCAACAGCATCGCCTACAAGTTCGACAGCACGGACTCCGGCAACGTGAACCTCGACAACATCACCGTCGCCGCACCCACCGACCCACCGCCGTCCGGCGGAGCAGCACTGGAAGGCTCCTTCCTCTCCGGCGGCACCACAGTCGGTACTGCGATCGCCGGGTACGCCGGGACCGGCTACGTCACCGGGTTCACCTCAGTGGGCAGTCGCGCGATCCGGACCGTGAACATCACCGCGGCAGGCAACGCGACCACCACGCTTCGCTACAGCAATTCCAGCGGCAGCACGAAGACCCTGAGCGTCTACGCCAACGGTGTGAAGGCAGGTCAGGTCTCCTTACCTGTCACCAGTGGCTGGTCGACCGTGCAGCAGACCTTGCCACTCCGCGCGGGACTGAACCTGGTCGGCTACCAGTACGACAGTGGCGACAGCGGGAACGTCGCACTCGACGACTTGGCTGTCATGGGATCTGCTGCGCTCGCTACGAGAGGCGCGACGGTTCCGTACACGGAGTACGAGGCTGAGAGCAGCAGTACGAACGGTGTGGTCATCGGCCCGGACCGGACCTACCGCACTGTGGCGTCCGAGTCGTCGGGGCGTCGTGCCGTGCGGCTAGACAACGCTGGTAAGTACACGCAGTTCACCCTGACCAAGCCGGCCAACTCGATCGTCGTGCGCTACTCCATCCCCGATAACGCTGCGGGGACCGGGATCACGGCGCCGCTGGGTGTCTACGTCGGGGGCTCGAAGGTGAAGGACCTCCCGCTGACGTCCGCGTACAGCTGGGTCTACGGCCTCTACCCGTTCCCGAACGACCCGGGACTGGGCGGCGGTCACCGCTTCTACGACGAGGTCCGCTCCACGCTGCCGTCGTACCCGGCCGGTACGGTCCTGCGGCTGCAGAACGACACGTCGACGCCGATCACGATCGACCTGATCGACACCGAGGTCGTCGCGCCCGCGCTGACGATGCCGGCCAACTCGGTGGACCTCACGGCGTACGGCGCTGTGTCGGGTTCTGGTGACGACACAGCAGCCTTCAACGCGGCGATCAGCGCGGCCAAGTCCGCCGGGAAGACCCTGTGGATCCCGGCCGGCACCTTCGACCTGACGGCGCGGGTCAACGTCGACAACATCACCATCCGCGGCGCGGGCATGTGGTACTCGACGATCCGCGGCAACGCCGGCCGCGGCGGCTTCTTCGCGACCGGCGGCAACGTGCAACTCGCCGACTTCTACTTCGCCGGCGACGTCCGGTACCGCGACCCGGACGGCTCGGTGACGACGGACGCGGCGCTGGAGGGCAACTTCGGCACCGGCTCGCTGATCCACAACGTCTGGCTCGAGCACTCGAAGGTCGGCCTCTGGGCGAACAGCGGCACCAACGGCCTGTACGTCGCCGGCGTGCGCATCCGCGACATGTTCGCCGACGGGCTCAACCTCAACACCTTCAGCGGCGACGGCAGCCCGGTCAGCAACAGCCGGGTCGACCAGAGCGTCTTCCGCAACACCGGTGACGACGCGATGGCGATGTGGTCGTTCAACAGCGCGGTCGCCAACTGCGCGTTCACCTTCAACACCGCGACCCTGCCCGCGCTGGCCAACACCGCCGCGATCTACGGCGGCAACGGCAACCGGATCGAGGACAACCTGCTCTCCGACACGGTCTACACGGCGGCCGGCATCACCGTCAGCACGTGGCACTCGGCCCAGCCGTTCAGCGGCACCACGGTCGTCCAGCGCAACACGATCACCCGGGCCGGTGGCTTCAACACCGACTGGAACAGCAGCCAGGGTGGTCTGTGGATCTACGCCGAGGCCCGGGAGATCACCGCGCCCGTGCTGGTCAAGGACGTCGACATCATCGACAGCACGTACCAGGGCATCTCGATGAGTTGGCAGAAGAACGTCACCAACCTGACCTTCGACAAGGTGAAGGTCCAGAACACGGGCACCTACGGCATCGACATCCAGGTCGCGGGCAGCGCCACCTTCAACTACGTGACCGTTTCCGGCACCGGCTCGGGCGGACTCAACAACGCCTTCGGTTTCAACCTCATCCGGGGCCCCGGCAACTCCGGCTTCTGACCGCCCCCTCGACCACCCGGTCCCGCGGCACCTGCCCGCCGCGGGACCGGGTCCCAACTGCAGCGAGGGCGGCGATGCCGACGGCGGTGGCGGCGGCGAGCAAAATGTCCCGGCCGCCGCCGTTCCCGAGCAGACCGGCTGCCGCACCAGCCAGCGAGGCCGCGCCGATCTTCAGGCTCGCAATGGTGACGAAGACCTGAGCACGGAGGTCAGCCGGCGCGCGTTCTGACGACACGCCTCCATCGCAGCGGCCAGGAAGGGCCCGTTCACCAGCCCCACCAACCCGAACGCCACCAAAGCCAACTCGTACTCCGGTGCGGCAGCCGCGCCGACTAGGAAGAGCCCCATCGCCGCCAGACACCACCCGGCTCGTCTGAGCGGTGGACCCGTCGGAGGACGCGCCGCAACCAGGAGCGACCCGATGAGACTGCCGGCGCCGTACGCGGTCAAGAGCAGACCACCCGAGCCGGGGGAGTGCTGTACCGCAGTACTGAGGAGTGGGGCTGCTACCGGGAAGATGCCCGTTCCCAGGCCTGCGAAGACGAAGCACCAAGCCACTCTCTTCAGTTGCCGGTCGCCCAGGAACAGGCGTAGTACGCCACGGCTCTTGGAACCACCACCAGAGGTCTCGAGTGCAGGCAGGGTGAGCGTCACGACAGCCGAGGCCAAGGCCGTGGCGCAGAGGATGAGTACTGCTGTGAGCGGACCGGCGTGAACCGCGAGGAGACCGGCAGCAGCCGGCCCGGCGATGGTCGCCACGCCCCAGGTTCCTGTGTCGAGGGCAATCGCCCGCCGGGAGCTGAGGCGGCTGCTGAGGCCTCCTCCGAACAGGGGACCAGCACAGCCGGCCACCAGCACGACTGCCACGACTACGGCCAAAGGCGCCCGTCCTAGCAGCATTGCCGCACTGCCGAGGGCTACGGCGTACGTGACGAAGCCCAGCGCCAAGGTGCGCCGGCTGTCCCGGCCGCGATCCAGCAGGCGCCCGATGAGCGGCCCCACGACATGCGGCAACGTGAGAGCACCAGCCAGCACTCCGCCAGCGGCCACTCCGCCATACACACTGACCGCAAGCAGGACCAGCCCGATCGCCGCGCCGTCATTCGCCCCGCGGATCAGCACGGCTGCCAGTAGATAGCGCGATAGCCCGACTGTTTCCTCCGTAACCCGTTTCACCGGAATCATGTTTCCATCAAAAGGCACTTGACCGGAAGTGGACGCGTGTCGTCGGCCGGCCGGCGCGATCCGGCAGAATGGCGACCGATCGGTGAGGACCAGAGCAGGGGAGTGGGCAGTGGCATTCGTGCCGGGCGAGGTCGTGGCAGCCGCGGATCCGCGGATCGTGCTGGAAGGCCAGTGGGGGCAGCAGCCGGGAATCGCCACCACGGTGAACTCCGGGTCGCGGATCTCGTTCACCTTCAACGGCGAGCGGGTCCAGGCGCTGTTCGACGTGGACGGCCTGACCGTCCCGCCGCACCTATGGATCTCCCTGGACGACGGCGAGCCCCGGCTCTACGTCGTCGACCAGCCGGTGATCGAACTGGCGGCCGAGCGCGGGCAGCACAAGGTCGAGATCGTGGTGAAGGACGTCAACGAGCACGCGAACCGGTGGAACCCGCCGTTCGGCTGCGCCGTGGTCTTCGCCGGGCTCGTGCTCGACCAGGACACCCGCTTGCGATTGAGCGGACGCCCCGGCGGTCCCCGGCTGGAGTTCTACGGCGACTCGATCACCCAGGGAGTCCGCTCGCTCAGCGCACACCCGGAGTCCGACGGCGCCGACGGCAGCAAGTCGTACGCGTACCTGACCGCCCGCGCCCTCGGCGCCTCGGCGTACCAGGTGGGGTTCGGGCGGCAGGGGATCATCAAGCCGGGCAACGGCGAGGTGCCGCCGGGGACCGAGTCGTTCGGCTGGAACTACGCCGGCTCACGGGCCGAGCGGGTGGAGCAGCCGGATCTGGTGGTGCTCAACCTCGGCGTGAACGACGACACGCTCACGGCCGCGCAGTACGGCGACTACCTGCGGCGGGTGCGGGCGGAGTACGGGGACAGCAAGATCGTTGCTCTGAGCCCGTTCAGCGGGAAGTACGCGGACGAGATCGAGGCGGCGGTGAAGCTGGTCGGCGATCAAGGCATCCGGTACGTCGGGACCGAGGGCTGGATCACCGAGGACGACTGCACCGACCGGGTGCATCCCTCGGTCGAGGGTCACGCCAAGATCGCCGCCCGCCTGGTCGAGGAGCTCAAGGCCGACCTCGGCAGGTAGTTGTCGCGAGGACCCGCGGGAACGGTAGTTGCCCCCATGCCCCTCGGCGCGCACGATGGGCAGATGGCGACCACTGACTTCGGCAGCGTCGACGAGTACATCGCGTCGTTCCCCGAGGACGTCCAGGAGATCCTGCAGCGGGTGCGGCAGACGATCCGGGCGGTGGTGCCGGACGCGGGGGAGAAAATCAGCTACCAGATGCCGACGTTCACCCTCGACGGCAAGAACCTGGTCCATTTCAGCGGCTGGAAGAAGCACATCTCGATCTACCCGATCCCACCGCTCGATGACGTGCCGGCGAAAGAGATCGAGCCGTACAAATCCGGCGAGGGCACGCTGAAGTTCCCGCTGAACAAGCCGATCCCGTACGACCTGATCGGACGCCTCGCCGAGGCCTTCCTCGCGTCACGCACGCAGTAACTCCACCGGGTCGGCCGACGGCGGCGCGCTCAGCGTCCAGTCGCTGAACTGCTGGGTGAACAGATACCAGAGCCCGTCGGAACCCAGCCGGAGTTGAAGCCGCTCCGCGGTGATCCGGTTCCCTTCGACCGACAGCGGGGCGGCGCCGGGCCGGTACGTCGTCAGCGCCTCTCGGCCCTCCGCGAGGGTCGCTGGGTCGACGTCGAACGGCTCGGCGACCGCAACGGCGAGCCCTCCCGCGCCTCCCTCCCGCCAAGCGACCGCCCAGTTCGTCAGCACCCGGGCAGATTCCCCCGCCCGATGCGCGAGGTCAGCCAGGCCTGACGTACCGAGCAGGCCGGCGGCCCGCCGAGCCAGATCCTCGTCGCGCGTGAGCCCGAGCCCGCCGTCGCCGTCACCCGACGCCAACTCCCACGCCCGCCGCGCCGCGTCCGTCGCCAACGCGACCAGATCCCGCCCTTCGACCCCCGACTGCCGCGGCGGCTCCAGAACCAGTACCGCGGTCGGCGCCCCCGGCTGACTCAACGGCCTCGGTGGCACCGGCACCGCCGCCGGCTCCCGAGCGAACGCCGCCTTCGCCAGTACTCCGCTGGGCCGCGTCTTGACCGCGGGATGATCGCCTCCGGCCGACCGACGCGATCGCAGAGCCGACAGCAACTCGTCCTTCTGGCGCCCGCGCAGCAGCAACAGCTCGAACGGGTCGTCGTCCAACGCGTCCGCGATCAGGTAGCAAACAGCGGCCGAGTGCTTGCAGGGCACGGCGAAGTCCGGGCAGTTGCAGTCGGTCCGCACCTCACCGGCGTCCGGTAGCAGTTCCAGGCCGGCGGCCTGCGCGTCGTCGACCACCTCCGGCGGAAGTTCCCCGTCCAGCAGCGCCGCGACCCGCCCGATCTGAGCCGACACCACGTCCAGCACGGCGTCCCACTCGGCATCGGTGAACGCCCGGATCTTCACCGTCACCTGGTACGGCGTGAGCCGGCTGCCTTGCACCGACGCGGTCACCACGCCGGGATCGACAGTCAGCTCCAGCACACTCCCGCGCCGCGCATACGACCGCCCACGCCCCAGCCGATTCGGATCCAGCCGTGCCCGATGCTCCAACGCGTCCAGCCAGGCCTTGCCCCACCAGGTGGCCCCGAACGGCCGTCGGCTCCCCGGTCCCTTGGCCGCGGGCAGACCCGCGTTCTCCCCGTCCCGCTGCCGCCACCCCTGCCACGGCGTCCGCTCGTTCATTCGCCCTTCCCCACAGCAGAAGGGTTGTAGGCACTCGCCGCCCCCGACTTCGCGGGCGTGGTCGACAGCTCGACGAGTTCCGTGAGCTCGGTGTCGGAGAGCTCGCTCAACCAGGCCTCGCCGGAGCCGACCACCGCATCCGCCAGGTCACGCTTCGCCGCGAGCACCGTCGAGATCCGGTCTTCCAGCGTGTTCTCGGTGACCAGTCGATGCACCTGAACCGGCCGGTCCTGGCCGATCCGATAGGCCCGGTCCGTCGCCTGATCCTCGACCGCCGGATTCCACCAGCGGTCGTAGTGCACGACATGAGTCGCCTTCGTCAGCGTCAGCCCGACCCCGCCGGCCTTCAGCGACAGCAGGAACACCTGCGCCTCGCCGGCCTGGAACTGCTCGACCAGTTGCTCCCGCTTGCGCACCCCGATCCCACCGTGAAGGAACAACGTCCGCACCTGCCGCGCCGCCAGGTGCGACTCGATCAGCCGGCACATCTCGACGTACTGGCTGAAGATCAGTACCGACTCGCCCTCGGCCAGGATCACGTCGAGCAACTCGTCCAGCGCGGCCAGCTTCCCTGAACGCCGGGGGAGCGGCCCGTGTTCGTGCAGGAACTGCGCCGGGTGGTTGCAGACCTGCTTCAACTGCGTGAGCAGGCTCAGCACCAGCCCGCGCCGCGCGATCCCCTCGGCCTCCTCGATCTTCGCCAGCGTCTCCTTCGCGACCGCCTGGTACAGCGTGGCCTGCTCCGCGGTCAGCGGTACGACGACGTCGTGCTCCGTCTTCTGCGGTAACTCCGGCGCGATGCCCGGATCGCTCTTCTTCCGGCGTAGCAGGAACGGCCGGGTCACCCGCGCCAGCCGGGCGGTCGCCTCCTCGTCGCGGTACCGCTCGACCGGCACCGCCACGTCGTGCCGGAACCGGTCCAGCGTCCCGAGCAACCCCGGCGCGGCCCAGTCGAGGATCGACCAGAGCTCGGACAACCTGTTCTCCACCGGCGTACCGGTCAAGGCCAGCCTGGTTGCCGCAGGCAACGTCCTCAGCGTACGGGCGGTCCGGGACAACGGGTTCTTCGCGTGCTGCGCCTCGTCCGCGACCGCCAGTCCCCAGAAGATCTCGCCGAGCACTCGATGGTCCTGACGCACCACCCCGTACGTCGTCAGCACCACCTCGTCGGCCACCAGGTCACTCAACGATCGCCCGGCGCCGTGGTACCGCCGGCACGGCACGTCGGGCGCGAACTTCGCCAGCTCCCGCTCCCAGGTCCCGAGCAGCGTCGACGGGCACACCACCAAGGTCGGCCCTCGGCCACGCTTCGACAGATGCAGGTGCAACGCGATCACCTGGATCGTCTTGCCCAACCCCATGTCATCCGCGAGGCAGCCGCCGAACCCCAGCTCCGCAAGCTGCGCCATCCAGGCGACACCCCGCCGCTGGTAGTCCCGCAGCGTCGCCCGCAATCCGACCGGCTCGGTGAACGGCTCGGGCTCCTCGGCGACACGCAACCGATCCACCATCGTCTGCAGCGACCCGTCCGCATCGAATGCGACCAGCTCACCGTCGATCTCGAGCGTCCCGGTCAACGCCGCCGCGAGCGCCTCCGCACCCGTGAGCTTCCTCGAACCACCGCTGCGGAGTTTCCGTACCAAGTCCTGGTCGATCCGCACCCACCGGCCGCGCATCCGGATCATCGGCCGCTTCGCCTCGGCGAGCGCCGCGATCTCGGCCTCGGTCAGCTCCTTGCCGTCGAGCGTCGGCCGCCACTTGAATGCCAGCAGATCCGTCAGGTTGAAGTCCGGCCCAGTTACCGCGCCCGGAGTCGGTGTGGCTTGCACGGCGCCCCGCAAAGCCAACTCACCGGCGAACAACTCGGCCGGCCACAACACCTCGATGCCGGCGCCATCCAGCGCGTCACTGTCGCCGGCGAGCTCGTCCAGCGCCTGATCGTCGACGGCGACCTCGGCCGGCGCCGCGTCCTTCAATGCCGCTCCGAGCGGCGGCCACACCCTGGCCCCACGTCGCAGCGCCAGCAGCAGATCGGTCTCGGCCCGCTCCCCAAGAGCAGCCAGTACCGCGGCCGGCGCGTTCCACACGTCCGCGACATCCACGAGCAGGCTCGGGTCTACTCCGCTTCGCAGTTGGAGCACGGCTTTGAACTCGGAATCGTCCTCCGGCGGCTCGATACGCAGTACGAGGCGAGCGCCTGCCTCCTCGCTCAACGCGGTCTCTTCCAGCCACGCCGTGGACCCGGTCAACTCCCGCGGCTCCACCTCCGCGAACGAACCCGCACCACCCCGTACTGCGACGCCTGCCGCCGGCGTCCGCACCAACGTGTCCGCCAGCGCATCCCAGAACGCCCGAATCAGCTGCTCCGGCTCCACCAACCGCAACGGTCGAGACCCCTCAACCGCCAGCGCATGCCCGTACGCAGGCATCGCCGCCGCCAGCCTCTTCAACCACCCATGATCCGCCGGATCCAACGGCGCCACCCGCCAAGCCCCAACCCCCGAGTCAGTCCGATCAGGCACCAACCGCCCCCGCCCAATCAACCCCACCCCCGCCCAAGCCGCAGCCGCCCAAGCCCGCCAACTACCCGACACCTCGCCCGCCCCCGCCGACGCGCCAACCCCCAACCGCCTCGCGTGCCCTGCGCTTTCCCTGAGCCGCACATCCGAGCCAGCGCCCGGCTCTTGCCCATCAACCAGCTGCGTCAGCAGCTCCAGCCCCTCCGACACGGTCAGCACCCGGGCGGGGACTTTCACCCGCCTGACCTGTTCGCCGCGCGGCAGCACGAGCTCGACCTTTCCGTCCGCCTCGCGGGCACCCAGATCGCCGTACAGGACCAGCCGGCCCGCCCGCGGCGGGTCAGCGGGCAGGAACACGACCTCCGACACCCCTCGCAGATTACCCATCCCCACCGACAGTCCCGACTTGACCTGAACTCAAGTTGAGGTTGCAGGCTCGACTCCACCAACGAACACGGACTGGAGTGAAAGATATGCGCGCAGCAGTAGTGACCGAGTTCGGCGGACCGGACGTCATCCAGACCAAGGAGTGGCCGGCTCCGGTCGCCTCGAACGACCAGGTGCTGGTCGACATCGAGATCAGCGACATCATCTTCGTCGAGACCGCGATCCGGCAGGGCGAGCACGGCGGGTTCTTCGACGTGAAGCCGCCCTACGTCCCCGGCAACTCCTTCGGCGGCACAGTCCGTTCCGTCGGGCCGAACGTCCCCGAGGAGTGGATCGGCAAGACAGTGCTCGGCCGCACCCTCGACTTCGGCGCGCACGCCGAGCAGGCCATAGCGCCGACCGACAGCCTGATCGAAGTACCGCAGGAGCTGAACCTCGAGACAGCGGTCGCCGTCTTCGGCGACGGGTTCACCGCGCTCCTCCTCGAGCAGCTCGCACCCGATCTGCAGGGCAAGGAGGTCCTCATCACCGCGGCGGCCGGAGGCATGGGCGTGCTGCTGGTCCAGTTGGCCCGCAAAGCCGGCGCCCACGTGATCGGAGCGGCCCGCGGCCGAGCCAAGCTCGACCTGGTCAAAGCCCAGGGAGCCGACGTAGTGATCGACTACTCCCAGCCGGGCTGGGAGAAGCTGGTGTTAGAGGCAACCAACGGCCGGGGCGTCGACGTCGTCTTCGAAGGCGCCGGCGGCACGCTCGGAGCCGCGGCGTTCACGACCGTCAAGGACGGCGGCTGGTTCTCCGCCCACGGTGCGCCGAGCGGCGGCTTCGCGGAGTACGACCCGGCCGAGGCGGAGCGGCGCGGCATCACGGTGAAGGGGATCATGGATCTTCGCGCCGACAGCCGGGAGATCACCGTGAGCGGGGCGGACGTGATGGACCGCGTCCAGCGCGGCGACCTGATCCCGGTCATCGACCGCACTTTCCCGCTCGATCAACTCGGTGCCGCGCACGCCGCGATCGAGAACCGCGAACTGCTGGGCAAGGCGCTGCTCCGGGTTAGCTGACTGGCCGGTCAGGGCACCGGGCAGAGCGTTGGGCGGGGAGTCCCTCTGGAAGGAGCGAAGATGTCCGTCACGCTGAACAAGAAGGCCTTCGACCACGCCAAGGGCCTGATCTCGAAGGGCCAGACCCGGCTGGACGAGCACGACGACTGGAGCGAACACGCGCCGACCGCCGACCAGGAGAACGAGTACGTCGACAAGCACGGCTGGAACGACTACTCGCTGTGGTATCTCGGGGTCGACGACGAGATGGGCGAGGAGACGAAGGGCCGGTACAAGTTCCCGTACGGCGACTTCCGCCGGGTGCACCGCTGCGGCGTGATCAGCGCGGAGTCACGGGCGGCCCAGAACGACTACGACGACATCAAGAACGCCGTCGTAGAACTCCACAAACGCCTCGACGGCGACCACGCCTGACCAAACAACAGCGCC
>NZ_BAAAOS010000019.1:369080-478029 GCF_039530625.1 Kribbella sancticallisti
GAGGGAAGCGGGGACGGCGTGGAGGAAGTTCGAGCGGCCCCGCGGCGCTGAAGCGTGTAGCGATGGGCTGGACGGACTCAGACGTCGCCGACTGGTTGGTCGGAGCCGACGGCCGGTGGGTTCGGGCGGGCGGCGACGATCTTGTTCCGTCCGGCTCGCTTGGCTGTCAGCAGCGCGTTGTCGGCGGCCAGGACCAACTGGTCCATCGTTTCCGCGACCTCCGGGTACACAGCCGCGCCGAACGAAGCCGGCACTCCGGTGATCACCGCGGTGGTGTCAGACGCCGTCTCGACCGAAACGGTCAGCGTGGTGAGCCGGTCCCGGATGCGCTCGGCGATCTCGAGCACCTCGGTCTCCGAAGCACCCGGCAGCAGTACGGCGAGTTCGTCGCCGCCGACCCGGGCGACCAGATCGCCCTGCCGCACCTCGGCGCGGACGCTCTCACCGACCGCCTTCAGCGCACGGTCACCGGCCGGGTGACCGTAGGTGTCGTTGATCTCCTTGAACCGGTCCAGATCGAGCATCAACAACCCGACCGTACTGCGCAGCGTCTCGGCGCGAGCAAGCTCGACCGGCACAGCATTCGCCCAGTACGACGGCGTGGCGAGCCCGGTCTTCACGTCGGTCCCAGCAGCACGCCGGAACTGCGGCAGCAGCAGGTCGCGGTGCAGCGTGAGCACGGTCACCATCAGGATCGGCACGATCCACGGGTACGAGGCCTGCAGGCCCGCGACAGCGACACCCAGGCCGAGCCCGGCGACCACCACGAGTTGCTCGGACAGATCCCCGAGCGCACCGCGCGCCGTGGCGTCCGGAGCGGCGAGCAGGATCGCCCCGATCACCAGAGCGAAGTTCACCAGCCACCAGGTCGTCGCGGCGGCCAGCACGACCAGCAGCGTCCACGCGCTGGTCGGGACTCGTGGTTCGGTCAGCAGACCACCGGCCTGCAGCACCGCGGCGGCCGCGGCGCTGGCCAGGATGAACGTGCTCGCGGAGAACACCTTGCGATGCGCGATCGTCCGGCCGTAGACGCGGATCCAGGAGTAGCCGTACGAGACGACGACCAGGGCGACCACCAGCGAGAGCGGCAGCAGCAGGAGCCCGGCGAAGACCCAGAGGCTCTTCAGATTGGTGTACGGCGAAGTGTTCGCCGCCATCTCGCGTCGCCGCTCGATTCCGCGGGCAGACTCCAGATGAAGGATGGAGGCGACCGCCAGCACGGCGAAGGCCGTCCACTCGGACGGGCTGACGCCAGGCCGCTCGCCGGACATCGTCGACGACAACGCCAGGGCGGTGATCGTGACTGCGACCGCGTCCACACCGAGCACATAGCCCAGCGCCGGACGCGGTAACGACCAGAGCTTCCATCGGCGGGGTGGCACCCACCGGCTCCGACCGATCAGAATCATGGTGGCCTCACACAGATAGACCTGAACGGTTATTGCTGAATAGTAACTGCCCGTTCACGTGAGGTCATCCCCACAGCACATCTATTCCATCTGACGGATGGCGACGAGAGGATCCCCACCATGTCCAAGAAGAGCACCGGCAACGAGTGGTTCCGCGGCGGCAACGAGTGGTTCACCGGCGGAAACGAGTGGTTCCGAGGCGGGAACGAGTGGTTCACGGGCGGTGGCAACGAGTGGCTGCGCCAGACCGGCGGTTCCGGTAACGAGTGGTTCACCGGCGGTAACGAATGGTGAGCCGCGGCTGAATCCGGAATTTTCTTAACTCACATTTTACGGACCGCGTCCGGCGGTAATTCCCTGAATCTCCGGCCGCTCATTCCGTCACGGTTTTCGCAGGTCCCTCCCAGCCCTGGCGGGCTCGCGTCCAGGCGGTGCCCGCCACGAGGGCGGCGAGGATGCCCGCGGCGCCGACCACCGCCAGTGCCAGCGAAGGCGACGACCTGTCCGCGATCAGGCCCGCGAGCAGGATCCCGAGGCCCTGGCTGCCCTTGAGCGCCGTGCTGGCGACTCCGAAGGCCTGGCCGCGCTGGTGGTCCGGCACTGCCTGAACGAAGGCGGCGCTGGTCGGCAGGTGATACGCCGAAGCCATGCCCGAGAGTGCCCAGAGAACCAGGGTGGGGACCAGTCCTGGCCTGAAGGCGCAGAAGACGAGCGGGACACAGGCAGCGACTGCCAGCGGCCCCAGGAGGCGCATGCGTCGCTCTGGTGGCCAGAGCGTGATCAGCCACATGCCTGCGACAGCACCGGCTGGACTCGCGGCCAGGAGCAGGCCGGCTGCCTCTGGTCCTCCGCCGATCTCGTTCGCGTACGGGACGGCCAGGCCCTCCACCGTGACGTAGAACCCGGCCACCATGGCCAGAGCGACCAGGGCGCGCAGACTCGGAGTACGGGCTACCAGGGAGGCTCCAGCGGCCATGTCCTTGAAGTAGGTGCGCTTCGGCTCGTCGTCCTGGCGCGCAGCCGCCGGAGCCGGCCGAGATTTCACCCCGAAGGCGATGAGGGCTGCGGACAGCAGGAAGGTCGCCGAGTCCAGCAGCAGGCCTCCGGAGGTCCCTACCGCGACCACGGCGAGACCGCCTGTTCCGAAGCCGAGCACCTGGCTGAACTGCACGACCATGTCGTTGGCGGCCTTGCCGAGCACGTAGTGGTCGCCTGGAAGTACCACCGGAAGGGTCGCCGCCCGGGCGGCGTTGAACGGCGAGCCGAAGCCTTGCAAGGCGACCAGCAGCAGGATCACGACCAGCAGCGGCAGCATGTCGATCGCCATCGCCGCCACCAGTACCGCGCGCGCCAGGTCGGTGATGATCATCACTCGGCGCCGCGGGTACCGGTCGGCGACTCCGGCCAGCAGCGGACCGAACACCAGGTCGGGGATGTAGGTCAGAGCGTAGGTGAGCGCGGTCAGCCCCGCCGACTCCGTGCGCTCGAACACCAGCACCGACAGCGCGACGCGAGCCAGTTGGTCGCCCACCACGGACAACACCCCGGCCAGGAACAGCGCTCTGAACTCGGCATGTCCGAACACATCGCGCCAACGCGCCCGCTCCACCACCCCACCCACCATGCCCGAGACCATAACCACAATCCGTGGCCCGACACCTGCCACGGGTAACGATGAGGGTTTCCCTGCGCTGAACTCGCGCCTGCGCTGTGATCGACCCCACGTCACTGGTTCGTACCAGTGCGTGACTGGTGCTGCCCATTCAAAGGTTTGATGGCGGCAAATTCAAGGCCGAAACGGGTGCCCGGTGCGCCAGGACTTGTCCGGCGCCTCTATCCTGGAGTCCTCTGGTACCGGGGTCTGGGCGGGGCGGCCCCGACCCTGGTATCGGAGCTCTTCTTTCTCCCCGGCCTCTCGCCCCCGTCGCGCGATCGAGGCCCTCCCGAAACTGTCGGTGCCACCCGATAGCGTTCGTCTTGCCAGGGGCGGCTCATGGACGTGCTTCCTTCTCCTTGCCCAGGCCACGTAGCGCGTTCGCTCTCCGCCCCTGGCACTTCTGTCCGCTGTGCCGTTTCGGGGAGGCCGTCGATGCCGGATCGTTCGGGGAGGCCGTTGGTGCCGGGTCCGTCGGGGCAGCCTGTCGTTGCCGGATCGTTCGCGGAGGTCGTCGGTGCCGGCTGAACTGTCGTCGGTCGAGCCGGGGTCGCCGACGGCGCGTGCGCTAGCCGCGGTGCTGCTTCGGCGCGCTCGACTGGTCGACGCCGTCAGCCTCACCCCATCCGTCCGCCGCTCGGCTTGGCATTGGCTGCGCCGGCCCCTGACGACCCAGGCCGGACTGGCCGCCTTGCAAGCCGAGTTGATCCAGCGCGGCCTGCTCCTGTCGGCCGGCCTCTACCGGCACTGCGCCGGCCTCAACCCACTCGCCTTGGCCGGGCTCGGCCAGGCGCTGCTCGAGCTACTCGACGCAGAGTCAGGCAAGGACGCCAACCACGTACCGCTGTTCCGCGGCTTCCCCGAGAGCGTCCCCGCCAACACCGAGACCTTCTACATCGACCGAGTCTTCGCCCGCCTGCTGCAGGAGCCCGATCAGCCCTGTGTGCTGTGCGGCGAGGTCGACGTGGTGCACCCGGTGTCACCCTGCGCACACCTGGTCTGCCGCTCATGCTGGGACGGCTCCGACTTCAGCGCCTGCCCGATCTGCCTGCGGCGAATCGATCCCGACGACCCGTTCCTGAAGCCGTCCTTCGACGAGGTGCCGACCAAGGCGCGCGCAGACCGCCTCCGCCTGCTGAGCCCGAGCTTTGCCGGCTCCATTAGGTCCACCACCGCCGACCTCCTCTCCAGGCAGGCCCCGCTGTCCGCGCGCGACCGGGCCGACCTCGAGTTGCTACTCATCGACGCAGACCCATCCTGGCTTCCCACCGTGATCCCGGTCCGCGAAACCCGCGCTGTGGTCCTGGCCCGCCTGCTGCCGCAGCATCCCGACCTCATCGACAGCTTGGTCGGCACCGCCACCGACGCCCTCCGCCTCCTCTACGCGCTGATGGGCGCCGACCCAGGTCTCCGCACCCCACCCGTACGCCGCCAGTCCCTCCCACGGGCAGCACGCCGTGCTGTCCTGGGCCGCCTCAACCAGTTGCCAGTCGAGCCGTTGGTCGAAGACATGCTTCGGCACCAGCGCGCCTGGAAGCGAGTCGCCGAGAACCTGCACCCCTTCGACCACGCGACGACCTACCCACGCGCAGCCCTGGCGTTCGCGGTCCTCCGCGCCACGAGGTTCACGTCCGCAAGCAACCCAGGGTTGCGCGGACGCGGCCTGGACACCTCCGGACCAGCTGGGCGATCCGTGCTGGCGGAGGCGGCGAAGCATCCGGTGATCCGGCTGGAGGATGGCCGGCTGCGGATGAACACCTTCGCGAGCCGGGTCGAGGGCGCGTTCAGCAGTGGGCGTCCCGATCTCGCGCTCGAACTGCTGCGTGGGCGGCCGGGGGAGTTGCTGCGCAGGCTGGTCCACCTGGCTCGGGCTCTGCCGGTGGACGCGCATCCGACGTTGACAGACGCGGTCACGACCGCCGTCTCCGACGTGTCACCAGTCGTACTGACCGCCGCGCTCGGCCAGGTGCGCACCCCGCCGGGAGACCTCCGGCTCTTCTTCCCCCGAGGTGGGTCCGCGCGAGTGTGGACCACCGTGGACGAGCGCGAGCCTCTTCCCGCCGGCCTCGCCACCGCGCTGTCCGCAGTACTGGTGGGGGAGTTGTTGCGTCGGGCAACAGCTTTGCCGCGGGTGCGACGAGCCTTCCTGGATGAGGAGTTGTCGCGCCTGGCGGCTCCGGGGTCGGAGCGCAGTGCCTCATCGACGCTGCTGCGGATGACCCGGGGGAGCGCGCAGCCGATTGCGTCGAGCGACCTGCTTCGGCTCTTCCTGCACTGGGTCGAGCCTGCCGAGCAGCGGGTGGATCTCGATCTCTCGGTCGCGGTGTTCGACGAGGAGTGGCGGTTCGTCGGGCTGTGCGACTACACCCGGCTCCGGTTCGACCAGGACGCGTTGGTGCACTCCGGTGATCTGACGTCGGCGCCCGCACCGCTGGGTGCCACCGAATTCGTCGATCTCGACCTCGTCGCGTTGCGCAGGATCGGCGGGCGCTACGTACTGCCGGTCGTCTTCAGCTACAACAACGTCCCCTTCGACAAGCTTCTCCGCGGCTTCGCCGGCGTGATGCGACGGCCGTCCGAACTGTTCGACCCGGCCGCGGTCGAGGAGCGCTTCGACCTGACCGGCCCGGCGAAGATCCTGCTGCCGTTCGGAGTCGACCTGCACACCAAGGAACTCCGCTGGTACGACGTCAACCTCAGCACAGCAGGCTACGGCCACAACGTCGCCCGGTACGCCGGGCAGGTCGCACTCATGGCGGCGGCGATGGAGGAGGTCCACGGAGCAGGTGATCGAGTCAGCCTCTGGGAGCTCGCCTGCTGGCACGCGGCGGCTCGCACCAACGAGGTTGTCGTCCGTTGCGCCGACGGTTCAGTAGTCGGCTACCACCGCGGCGCCGCCGAGGACGTCACCACCTTCGCCCACCGCCTCAGCACCCGCCGCGAGCCAGACCGCTACTGGGACCTCGACGCCGCCAACCGCGCCGACTTCATCGCCGTTGTCACCGGCGACATAGACCCCAAGTCCGGCGCTGAGGTCTACGCCCTCCATCCCCACCTACTCGACCCCTCCAACCTCCGCCTCATAGACGCCCCACACTTCCTAACCACCCTCGCCCCAGACACCCGAGCCGACGTACCTGTCCACTAGCCAACGCGGTGGTGGGGGATTGCCTGCAGGAGTCAGCAACTGCCGGGCCGGGGCTGCGAGCAAGCTCGCGGCTGGAAGCAGGCCGGCCGCGCGAACCCTGCCGGAAGCCGGCCGGCCGCGCGAACCCTGCCGGAAGCAGGCCGGTCGCGCGGAGCCTGCCGGAGGTCCGTCACGCCGTCACGCTCGCTCTCCCGGCCGCAAGACCCCGTCGAGGGTGACGACCTGGCCGGTTAGCCAGGTGGTGTAGGGGTTTGCAGGATCCAGGTGGCGATCGGCTCACGCCTGAACCGCACTACTTCAGCTCCTTAACTTAGTTGCGACCTCAGCGAAATCTGAGGACACACAGGTCGTGACATAACAGGTCTGCAGTCTTCCGCCACAGACCTCGAGGAGTACCGGTGAGCCTCACCCCACCGACCGACGCGGAGCTCGACGTGATGATTCGCGCCCGGCTCGCAGCACTCGGCATCGATCTCGATCAACTCCCGGCCGGCACCAGCCCCGACCCGGAGACCGGCAGCCCCGGCCGCGACACCGCCCTGGCCGGGCTGCGGAGCTTCGTCCGCTCCACGATCGTCCCGCTGGCCGCGTACCAGTTCGCAGTACCGGGGCCGGAGGCCGATCGCTCAGCGCTCGCCCAGCAGGTCGCTCCGCCCGCGCTCTTCCCCTCCATCGACGTGAAGCGGCAGGCCCAGTGAGCACCTTGGAGAACAAGCCAGTCGCCACGACCACGCGCGAGACCGACGGTCCGATGGACTCCCGCGTCGACCGCCGTTCCTTCCTCCACCGAGCCGGCGCCCTCGCAGCAGCGGCCACGGTCGGCACCGTCGTCCTCCCGTCCGTCGCGTACGCCGGACCGCAGGCCGGCGCCCCGTCCCTCCTCAGCCCGAACGTCCCGGTCCGCCCCGAGGCACTCAAGGACGTCACCGAACTGACGATCGCCGAAGCCGCCACGCTCATCCGCACGGGTAGATTGCGCCCCGAGAAACTCCTCGAGGCGTACCTCGATCGGATCGGCGCGTTCGACGCCACCTACCAAGCCTTCAACCTGGTCCTCGCCGACGAAGCGTTGGTCCGGGCAAGAGCGCTCGGCCGCACCCGCGGCGGCGCCCTGCACGGCATCCCGCTCGCGATCAAGGACAACTACTACACCCGCGGTATCCCGACCACCGCGAACTCGTACCTCTTCGAGAAGTTCGTCCCGCCCTTCGACGCCACCGCGGTACAGCGTCTGACGGCAGCCGGCGGCATCGTCGTGGGCAAGACCCAGATGGGCCCGCTCGCCACCACCCGCGCGACCACCCCCGACGGCAGAATCACCACGGTCAACGCGTGGACCCCGGCCGACCCGTCCGTCGAGCCCGGCGGTTCCTCCTCCGGCTCGGCCACCGCGGTCGCCTCACGGATGGCGACCTCGAGCGTCGGCACCCAGACCGGCGGTTCGATCACCGCCCCCTCGAACGCACAGAACCTGACCGGCCTCAAACCCACGATGGGGCGCGTCTCCCTCTACGGCATCGTACCCTTGAGCTACACCCGCGACCATCCCGGTCCGCTCGCCCGGGACGCCAAGGATGCCGCGATTATGCTCACCGCGATGGCGGGCGAGGACCCGAACGACCCGAGAACTCAAGGCCTCCCGCCCGTCCCGGACCTGATCACCGCCGCCACCCCCGTACTGCGCGGCCGCCGGGTGAAGGTCCGCTGGAAGACCCGGGTCGGCGTCATCCCCAACTTCACCGCCGGTACTACGGAGGCCGCGGCCGCCCGCCGCGCGGCACTGAACACCCTCTCCCAAGTCGAGGATCTCCAGGTCGTCGACGTCACGCTGCCGGACGAATGGGACACCCTCACGAGCGCCGCGTTCAACAACGTCCGGCTCCCCGAGCGCAGCGAACCCTTCCTCCCGATGCTCCGCTCCGACCTCAAGGGCTTCGGGGTCTCGGTCACCGGCTGGCTCCAGGGCGCGCTGCTCGGCGCCGACGAGTACCTGATCGGCCAACGAGCGAAGGTGCTGCTCCTGCAGCGAGTCCTGGACGACCTGTTCGAGCAGTGCGACGTCGTCGTGCAGACCAGCCCGAACCCGTTCGACGCGATCGGACTGCCCGAACTCGCGCTGCCGATCGGCTTCACCGCCAAGGGTGTTCCGATCGGCACGATCCTCGGTGGCAAGCCGTTCGGGGAGGATCGCCTGCTCGCGGTCGCCGCGGCGTACCAGGCGTTGACCGACTGGCACCACCGTCGCCCCGCGGACCCGCAGGGCGTAGTACCGCCGGCCAAGACCGGTGCCGAGTCGGCGGGGAAGGCCGACGCGCGACGGGCTACCGGTCGCGTTCAGGCGCAAGCGGCCGGCGACCGGGGACGGCTGCACGCCGACCAGATCCCGGACCTGATGCAGTGAGTTTTGACATTTCGATGAAGTTGCTGCGGCTTTGACGGGATTCGCCGGCCCTTTGGGGTTACAAAGGAAGGGTCGGCGAAGGGAGCCACGCATGACGTACGACGTGGTGGTGCTCATCGAGCGGGAGATGAGCGAGGGCGACGCACGACGTGTCGCCGCCCTGCACGCAAGGCAGGACGAACCGGTGGACTACCACCTGCTCGTCTCTACCCATCCAACCGAGGGTCTGGCGGGCCCGATGGCCCTGCTGGGCAGCAGCTTCGCGGACGTCGCGGGACTGTCCACAGCGGCCGCGACCCGGACGACGACCGCGATGGCGCTCGCGGACCCGGACACCGACCTGGCGTCGGTGATCGAACACAGTTCACGCAGACTCCGCGGCCTGAACGATTGCCGGGTCAACGTGTCCATCACCCACGGCGAGGTGCTGTTGGCTCTGAAGACGCTCGTCACCACCACGAAGAGCCAGGAAGTAGTGGTAGTCGCCTGGCCTGAGACGGCGGCGCGGTTCCTCTGCTCCGACTGGACGCACCGGGCTCGCCGGGAGCTCAAAGTCCCCCGGGTCCGGGTTCTCGAACACGCCGACTGACCTCCACTCGCCGGTTGTTGGCCCGCTGGCAGGTTGCAACCCGACAGCGGCCCAACAAACAGCGTTCGTCCACAGCTTCGAAAGCCCACTGCAGGTGGCCCGGTCTGAGCCGGCATCTTCTGTGGCATGAACACGAAACTGGCGATGACAGCCGCCAAACGGGGTGGTTGGTTCGACCGTACGGACGCGCTCGCCGCAGGCTACTCCGACACGGAGATCCGGTCACGGGTCAGAGCCGGCCGTTGGGTCAGGCTGTGCCGCGGCGCGTACGCCGAACTGAGACCCGGCGAGGAATCCCTCGCCAACTGGGACCGAGTGCAGTGGCGACACCTCCGCGCTGCGAAGGCCGTCTACCACCGACTCGGCGGCCGGGCGGTGGTGAGTCACCAGTCGGCGCTGCTTTTGCATGGCTTGGAGGCGGGTGGGCTAGACCTCACCCGCATTCATGTGACCAGATTGACGGGACATGGCCGAGCCGACGCCTCGGTCGTGCAGCATTCGCCGCGGCCCGAGGTGGTCGACCCCGTCGAGGTCGGTGGTGTGCTGGCGACACCCGGTCCTCGGTCGGTCGTCGAGGCGATCCGCTACGCCCGCTACCCGATCGCCGTGTCCGTGGTGGACGAGGCGCTGCGGAAGGTCATCGCCAGCAGGGATCAGCTCGCCGACGCTCTGGCGCTTTTCGCCGGCCGGGTCGGCATCGGGACAGCCAACCGTGCGGTGGAGTTCGGTGACGGCCGATCGGAGTCTGTCGGAGAGTCGCGCCTACGGGTCCTGCTGTCCGATCTCGGTCTACCGCCGCCGATTCCGCAGGTCGAGATCCGGGACGAATCGGCTCGACTGATCGGCCGGGTCGACTTCCTGCTGGAGCGGTGGGGGCTGATCATCGAATTCGACGGCGTGCTCAAATACGGCGGGAGGACTTCCGCTGCCCTGGTCGCCGAGAAGGCGCGCGAGGACAGGCTGCGGGATCTGGGCTACGAGGTGGTCCGAGTGATCTGGGCTGAACTCGCGCAGCCGGCGGAGGTGGTTCGCCGGATCCGGCTGGCCATCCGGCGGTCCTCGGCGCGAAGGGCCCCGATAGCGGGTTCTGCGACGGCTGCAGGGTTGTAACCCGGCATGGGCCAGATAACCCGGCAGCGAGTTCGGCGCTCAGTCCTCGATGAGGGCCCGCAGAGGGTCGCGGTCGGGGGCCGGGACGTAGCTGGCGTAGTAGTCGTAGAGGTTCTGGCGGGCGATCCGGGCGGCGGCGTGGCCGTCGCCGGCGCGGATCGCCTCGACCACCTCCGCGTGGTGCTGGAGCGATTCGAGCATCAGCGCGCGGCTGTTCGCGGCGTGCGCGATCTTGTCCGAGATCAGCCCCAGGACGACGCCGCGCACCACCTCGTTGCAGGTCTGGATCAGCGAGTTGCGGCTGACCCGGGCGACTGCCTCGTGGAAGGCCACGTCGGCCTCGCTGAACGCGGTGAAGTCGACGTCGATCGCGGCGCGCATCTCGACCAGGGTCTGCTCCATCTCCGCGAGTTGCTCCGGCGTGCGCAGCCGGGACGCGAGTTGGATCGCGGCGCCGTCCATGATCATCCGGAACGCGATCAGTTCGCTGAGCGTGAGCTCGTCCACCCGGGCGAGCCGGGTCATCTGCTTGCGCAGCGGGCCGGGGGAGAACGGCAGGATCTCGGGGCCGTTCGGATCGCCCGGCCGGGAGCGGACCACGCCGTTGCTCTCCAGCACCCGCAGCGCCTCCCGCACGGTGGAGCGGCTGACGGCGAACTGGCTGACCAGGTCACGTTCGCTGGGTAGCCGCTGGCCAGGGGCGAGATCGCCGCGGGCCAGCGCCTCCTCGATCTGCTCGACGATGCGCTGATAGGCGCGGACGGGCTGCACGGGCTCGAACTGAAGTCCCCGCTGGGATCCGCTGGCCATCCGCACCTCATCGCTTGACAGTCCGATCGGTAGCGACAAATCTAGTGGCCTATTAGTACCTAGTCCACTGGTCCGACCAGTTGATGGGTAAAGCTGGTTGGACCCGTAACGCTTGGATCGCCGTCGGCGATCCGGCGGCCGGGTCACACCGGCGGACAGGCAAAATGCGGCGCATGAAGGCAACTGCCGGCGGCACCAGAGGAGTTCGCGTGAAGTCGTATTCCACCCGGGCGATGGCCCTGATCGCCTCCGCCGGGCTGCTGGCCGTCGCGGCCTGCTCAGCCGGCTCCGGTACGTCGTCCGGCTCGTCCCCGGGCGCGGACCAGTCGCTGTCGATCGGCCTGGTCGCCGAGCCGGCCAGCCTCGACTTCACCACCACGGACGGCGCCGCGATCCCGCAGGCGCTGCTCGGCAACGTCTACAACGGCCTGGTCAAGCAGGACGACAGCGGCAAGATCGGGCCGGACCTGGCCAAGTCGTGGACGGTCTCGCCGGACCGCAAGACCTACACCTTCGAGTTGGTCGACAACGCCAAGTTCACCAACGGAGCCGCCTTCACCGCGGCCGATGCCGTCTTCAGCATCAATCGGGTGAAGACGGCCTGGACCACCTCGCTCAAGGCGGCGATGGACGTGGTCGCGGAGGCGAAGGCCGTGTCGCCGACGCAGTTGCAGGTGACGCTGACCAAGCCGAGCAACGGCTGGCTGTTCCGGATGACCACCCGGGTCGGCGCGATGTTCTCCCAGACCGGCGTCGACAAGTTGGCCACCGAGCCGGTCGGCACCGGGCCGTACAAGCTCGGCACCTGGAAGCGCGGCGACTCGATCGTGCTGCAGCGCAACGACGCGTACTGGGGGAGCAAGCCGTTCTTCAACCAGGTCACCCTGAAGTACTTCAAGGACCCGACCGCGCTGAACAACGCCCTGCTCACCGGCACGATCAACGTGGTCGGCACCGTGCAGGCGCCGGAGGCCCTGAGCCAGTTCACCAACAACGACAAGTACCAGGTGATCGAGGGAACCACGAACGGCGAGGTCGTGCTCTCGTTCAACAACTCACGCCCGGTGTTCAAGGACGTCGCCGTCCGCCAGGCGATCCGCCAGGCGATCGACCACAAGGCGTTGCTGGACACCTGTTTCGCGGGACGCGGCAAGCTGATCGGCAGCATGGTGCCGCCGACCGACCCGTGGTACGAGGATCTCACCAGCGTCGCGCCGTTCGACCTCGCGAAGGCCAAGGCGGCGTTGGCCTCGGCGGGCGTTGCCGGTACTGCGCTCCGGCTCCGGCTTCCGACGTTGCCCTACGCAACCTCCTGCGGTCAGGTGGTGAAGAGCCAGCTGGAGCAGGCCGGGCTGAAGGTGACGATCGACCAGCTCGAGTTCCCGGCGGCGTGGCTGACGAGCGTCTTCAAGAACGCCGACTACGACATGTCGATCATCGGGCACGTCGAGCCGCGCGACTTGGGCGCGGTGTTCAACGCGAAGTACTACACCCGGTACGACGATCCCACGTTGCAGGCGCTGCTCGCTTCGGCGGATGCGGGCGACGAGGCGGCTCAGACCGAGGACATGAAGAAGGCCGCCCGGCGGCTGTCCGAGCAGGCGGCCGCGGACTGGCTCTTCCTGCTGCCGAACCTGATGGTCGCGGACAAGAACGTGACCGGCCTGCCGGCCAACGCGATCACCGAGTCCTTCGACCTCTCCCGCCTCGCGCGCTCCTGAGACACACTCCATGATCCTCCGCCTGATCGAACGTACCGGCGTGCTGCTGGTCAGCCTCGCGGTCAGTTCGGTGCTCGTCTTCGCGTTCATGGCGGTGCTGCCGGGCGATCCCGCGCGGGTCGCGCTCGGCGTGAACGCATCGGACGAGGCTGTGGCCCAGTTGCGGCAGCAGTTCGGGCTGGACCGGCCGCTGCCCACGCAGTACGTCGACTGGCTGGGCGGGCTGCTCCAGGGCGACTTCGGTACGTCGTACGTGTCGAAGGCGGCCATCGGCCCGCAGATCTTCGACCGGTTCCAGGTGACGTTGTGGCTGGTCGTCACCGGGATGATCATCGCGCTGGTGCTTGCCGCGCCGGCCGGAACGGTGATGGCCGCGCGGCATCGTCGGCTCTCCGGGCTGGCGCTGTCCGCGCTGTCGCAGGTCGGCGTCGCAGTACCGGCGTTTCTGGCGGGGATCCTGCTGATCATGGTGTTCGCGGTGCAACTGGGCTGGTTGCCGGCGAACGGGTGGACGCCGCCTGCCGAGGATCCGGGGATGTTCCTGAAACAGCTGATCCTTCCAGCGTTGTCGCTCGGGTTGGTGCAGGGCGCAGTACTGACGCGGTATGTGCGTAGTGCGGTGCTGGAGGTTCTGCGGGAGGACTATCTGCGGACTGCCCGGGCCAAAGGGCTGCGGCCGTTTCCCGCGCTGTGGAGACATGGGTTGCGGAACGCGGCTGTTCCCGTGGTGACGGTGCTCGGTCTGCAACTCGCGACGCTGCTGATCGGGGCGGTCGTGGTGGAGCGCGTCTTCGTCATTCCCGGGGTCGGCAGCCTGCTCCTGGACGGCGTCTCGAACCGCGACCTGCTGCTCGTCCAGGACGTGGTGATGGTGCTCGTCGTGGCCGTCCTTTTCGTCAACTTCCTCGTCGACCTCCTGTACGTCGCGCTGGATCCCCGGCTGCGGGTGAGCGCCCGATGAGACGGCTGAACCCGAGTCTCGTGGTCGGTGGCGTGATCGTCGTCCTGATCGTGCTCACCGCTTTGGTGTCGTTCGTCTGGACTCCGTACGACGCGACGCTGGTGGACCCGGCGGTTCGGCTGGCCGAGCCGTCGTGGTCGCACTGGTTCGGGACCGACAAGTTCGGCCGGGATGTGCTGAGCCAGCTGATGGTCGGGTCGCGGACCACGTTGTTCGTCGGCCTGGTGGCGGTCGGGGTCGCGGCGGTGATCGGCGTACCGCTGGGGATTCTCGCGGCGATGAGCCGGCGGTGGGCTGCTGAGCTGATCATGCGGGGCAACGATCTGCTGCTGGCCTTCCCGGCGTTGCTCCTGGCGATCATGTTCGGCGCGGTGTTCGGGGCGAGCACGCTGACGGCGATGATTGCCATCGGCATCGCCACGGTGCCGTCGTTCGCCCGGGTGATCCGGAGTGGGGCGATGCAGGTGATGCGGACGGAGTACGTGCTGGCTGCCCGGGCGGCTGGGCGGAAGCCGTTCCCGATCGCCTTGCGGCATGTGCTTCCCAATGTGACGAGTCTGATCACCGTGCAGGCGTCGGTGTCCTTCGCGATCGCAGTACTGGCTGAGGCGGCGCTGTCGTTCCTCGGGTACGGGACGCCGCCGCCGACGCCTTCCTGGGGACGGATGCTGCAGGAGAGCCAGGAGTTCTTGTTCAGTGCGCCGCGGCTGGCGGTGTTCCCGGGGGTGGCGATCGCGCTGGCCGTGCTGGGGTTCAACCTGCTGGGTGACGGGTTGCGGGACCGGTTCGATCCGAAGCTGGAGGACCGGCGATGAGCGACGTACTCACGGTGCGGGGGCTGACCGTTTCGGTGCGGTCCAAGACGTTGGTGGATGACGTGGACCTGACCGTCGGGCCGGGGGAGCGGGTCGGGTTGATCGGCGAGTCGGGGTCCGGCAAGTCGCTGACCGCGCTGAGCATTCTCGGACTGCTGCCTGAGGACGTGCACGCTGCCGGCTCGGTGCGTCTCTCGGGGGTCGAGCATGAGCTGATCGGCGCCGACGAGCGGCGGATGTCTCGCGTTCGCGGGCGGGATCTGGCGATGGTGTTCCAGGAGCCGATGACCGCGCTCAATCCGACCATGCGGGTGGGGGATCAGGTCGCCGAGGCGATGCTGATCCACCGCACCGTTCCTGGGCGCCGTGCCGCTCGTGCTGCTGCTTCCGAGTTGCTCGACCGTGTGCAGCTTTCTGGTGCTCTCCGGGCCTACCCACACCAACTGTCTGGTGGCCAACGGCAACGAGTCGTGGTGGCTCTTGCCTTGGCCAACGACCCCGCACTGCTGATCTGCGACGAGCCGACGACGGCTCTGGATGTCACGGTGCAGGCGATGGTCCTCGACCTGATTGTCCAAGGCGTCGCCGCGCGGGAGTCCGCTCTGCTCTTCATCACCCATGATTTGGCCGTGGTCGCGACCGTCTGCCAACGCGTCCTGGTCATGTACGGCGGCCGCGTGGTCGAGTCCGGTCCGGTCGCGGAGGTCTTCACCAACCCGCGGCACCGGTACACGCAGGGCCTTATCGCCGCCTCAGACCTGGAATCCGCCGACCGCCGCCTCCCCACCATCCCCGGCAATGTTCCCGCCGCTGGTCAGTTCCCTTCCGGCTGCGTCTTCCGTACCCGCTGCGCCCACGCCACCGACCTCTGCGCCACCGTCCCGCCGTGGGACGGCACCCCTTCCCACGGCTTCGCCTGCCACCACCCGGCCCCGGCTCTGGAGACGACCCATGCTTGAGCCGTCCGCAGCCCGCAGTACGGCGGAAGTTCGCCCCGCGATCCGCGTTACCGACTTGGTCCGTAACTACACCCGCCCTCGTACTTCTCTCCTCCGTCCCGCACCAGTCATCCACGCGCTGCGCGGCGTGAGCCTCGAAGTACAGGAGGGTGAACGTTTCGGCATCGTCGGCGAATCCGGCTGCGGCAAGTCCACCCTGCTCCGGATCATCGCCGCCCTCGACCGCGCCACCTCCGGCCAGGCGGTCGTCGAAGGCACCGACATCACCCGCCTCCCCGAACGCCGCCTGAAATTCCTCCGCGAGAACCTGCAACTCGTCTTCCAGGACCCGATGAGTTCCCTCGACCCGCGCATGCGAGTCCGCGACATCATCGCCGAACCCCTCGTAGTACAAGGGCATCCAGCCTCAGGCGACCGCGTCCGCTCGCTGCTCGAATCGGTCGGGCTGTCCGCCGATGCCGGCGACCGCTACCCCCACCAGTTCTCCGGCGGCCAACGCCAACGCATCTCCATCGCCCGAGCCCTGGCTCCTCGCCCACGCATCCTCATCGCCGACGAACCAGTCAGCGCGCTCGACGTCTCGGTCCGAGCCCAGGTGCTCAATCTCATCTCCGACCTGGTCGACGAACTCAATCTCACCCTGATCTTCGTCTCCCACGACCTCTCGGTCATCAAGCACGTCTGCGACCGAGTAGCCGTCATGAACGCCGGCGAAATAGTAGAAACCGGCCCGACGGGCACGGTGTACGCCACGCCCACCCACCCGTACACCCGCCGCCTCGTCTCATCCATCCCCACCCTTCCCCGAGCCCTAGCCGGCGCCACCACCTCCGACCTCCTGAAGGGAGCCCCCACATGACCACCAACTCCCCAAGGATGTCCGGGGACGGTCGGACGTCCGCCGGCCAACCCACCCCAGCACGCCAACCGACACCGGCAGGCGAACCCTTCCCGGCACGCTTACCATTCCCGGCCGGTCTTCCGATCGGCGACGCATGGCTCGCGGCGCCGTCCACCGCGCCCGTCGTCTTCCCGTACGACGGGTCGGTGGTGGCCGATGCGCCCGTAGGCGACGTCGCCTTGGCCCAGCAAGCCCTCGAGAACGCGCTCTCCGTACGATCCGACGTCGGCCGCCTGCCCTCGCACATCCGCCGCAAAGCCCTCCAGGGAGCGCTCTCCGCCGTCTCCGAGAACCGCGACGCCTTCGTCGACCTCCTCGTGCTCGAAACCGGCAAGCCCTTCATCGACTGCCGAGTAGAAATCGAACGCACCCTCCTAACCCTCGAAACCTCCGCCGAAGAAGTCGCCAGACTCCACGGCGAAACCGTCCCTCTCGACCTCCTCCCCAGCGGCGACGGCCTGCAAGGCTTCTGGGTCCGCAAACCCATCGGCGTCGTCATCGGCATCGCCGGCTTCAACTACCCACTGCTTCTGGCGTCCCACAAGATTGCCCCTGCTCTAGCCGCCGGCTGCCCGGTAATCGTCAAGCCGGCCCCGCAAACCCCACTAGCCACCCTCTGGCTGGTCCACCTCTTCCGCGAAGCCTTGGTTGCCGCGGGCGCACCGGCCGCGGCCGTCCAGTTGGTGACCGGAGGAGTAGACGTCGGCTCAACCCTCACCACAGACCGCCGAATCGGCGCAGTCTCCTTCACCGGCTCAGCCGCCGTCGGCCACCAGATCGCCCGAGACGCCGCCCCCACCAAGGTCCTCCTAGAACTAGGCTCCAACTCCGCCCTCGTAGTAGCCGAAGACGCAGACCTCCCGGCAGCTGCAGACGCCGTAGTACGAGGCGGCTACTACGCCTCCGGCCAAGCCTGCATCTCCGTCCAACGCGTAATAGTCGTCGAGTCAGTCCGAGCCGCCTTCCTCGCCGAACTGACCCCCCGCCTCGCCCAGATCACCGTCGGCGACCCCCGCGACCCCAACACCCAGGTCTCGGTCTTGATCGACCCCCGCTCCACCACCCGAGTCCGCACCTGGATAGAAGAAGCCCTAACAGCCGGCGCCACCCTCGCCCACCCCACCCCTGCCTCCACCACGCCCACCTCCACCGCGCCCGGCTCGCCCGCCTCAGCGCCAACCTCGAGCTCGGCGGGAGCCGAGGCGGACCTCATCAGGCCGACCGTCCTGCTCGATCTACCGCACGGGCAGCTCGCCTGGGACGAGGAGATCTTCGGCCCGGTGATCGCCATCCGGTCGGTCCCCGACATCGCCGAAGCGTTCCGCGCCGTCAACGCCTCCAGATACGGCCTCCACGCGAGCATCTTCACCAACTCCCTCGAGACCGCCTTCGCCGCGATCGACCAGCTCGACGTCGGGGGAGTGGTGGTCAACGAAGTCCCCGGCTTCCGCTCCGACGTGATGCCGTACGGCGGTGTGAAGGATTCCGGCACCGGCCGCGAGGGGCCCCGCTTCGCCATCGAGGAACTCACCACCACCCGGATGGCGATCATCCGCCCAACACCCCGGCGCCCGTGACCCATGGAGGTGTGAACGAGTTGGAGCGCGACTACTCGAGGCTGTTCAGGCTCGACGATAAGCACGCCGTCGTCGTCGGCGCCGGCAGCGGAATCGGCCGCGAATCAGCCCTGGCGCTGGCAGCCCAAGGAGCCCGGGTCACCTGCGCGGACAGAGATCTCGCGGCAGCCGAGGAGACAGCCGCCCGTGGCGACCACCTGACGGCGTACGAGCTGAACGTCCTCGATGAAGCCGCGATCACCACAGCCGCCGAGAAGCTCGGTGACGTCGACATCCTGGTCTTCACCGCCGCCACGAACGTCCGCAAACGCATCCTCGACTACACCGGCGAGGAGTTCGATCGGGTCGTCGCGCTGAACCTGCGCGCCTCGTTCGACCTGATCCGTGCCTTCGGCAAGCACATGGCCGCCCGTGGATCCGGCAGCATCATGGGCTTCAGTTCGATTCGCGCGACCACCGTGGAACCGGGGCAATCGGTGTACGCGGCGACCAAAGCCGGACTTGTCCAGCTGCTGAGAACCGCCGCCGCCGAGCTCGGGCCCAACGGAGTACGGGTGAATGCCATCGCGCCCGGCGTCGTCGAAACCCCGCTGACCGCGCAGATCAAGGCCAACCAGGAGTGGTACGACGCGTACGCGCAGAAGAGTGCTCTCGCCCGATGGGCGACACCCGACGAACTCGCCGGCGCTGTCGTCTATCTCGCCTCCGACGCCTCCACCTTCGTCACCGGCAGCGTCCTCAACGTCGACGGCGGCTGGACCGCCGTCGGCGGCCGCTTCAACCCACCGAACTAGCCCATGCCCCGACCGCCCGAACGCGACCCGCGTCACTGACCCGCTTGAGCCGACCGCCAGAACTCGACCGCCAGAACTCGACCGCCAGAACTCGACCGCCTGAACCGTCCGACCCGGAGCCTGGAGCCGCGGATGACCGAGAACCTC
The DNA here is from genome assembly GCF_039530625.1 of Kribbella sancticallisti. Taxonomy (NCBI): domain Bacteria; kingdom Bacillati; phylum Actinomycetota; class Actinomycetes; order Propionibacteriales; family Kribbellaceae; genus Kribbella; species Kribbella sancticallisti. The sequence continues at coordinate 388,077 of NZ_BAAAOS010000019.1, forward strand.
GCCGATCTGACCGCCACAGACCTGCTGTCCCGCTACCGCGACGGCTCGTTGTCGCCGGTCGAGGTGATCGAAGCCGTCCTCGCCCGCGTCGAGTCCCTCGAACCAAAACTCTGCGCCACCTACGCCCTCGACCCCTCGGCTGCCCGCGACGCAGCCAAGGACTCCGAGCACCGCTGGCAACAAGGCGAACCCGCAGGCCCGCTGGACGGCGTACCGATCACCATCAAGGAAAACATCGCCACCCGCGGCACCCCAGTCCCACAAGGCACCGCCGCCACCGAACTGATCCCGGCCACCGAAGACGCCCCCGCCGCAGCCCGCCTCCGCGCCGCCGGTGCAGTCATCTTCAGCAAGACCACCATGCCCGAGTACGGCATGCTCTCCTCCGGCGTCTCCACCTTCCACCACCTCACCCGCAACCCCTGGGACCTCGGCAAGACGGCAGGCGGTTCCAGCGCAGGAGCAGCCGCAGCAGCCGCCGCCGGGTACGGCCCGATCCACATCGGCACAGACATCGGCGGCTCCATCCGACTCCCGGCCGGCTGGTGCGGCGTAGTCGGCCTCAAACCAACCCACGGCCGAGTACCAGTCGGCACCCCCTACCCAGGTAGAGCAATCGGCCCCCTCACCCGTACTGCGTCCGACGCCGCGCTCGCCTTGACCGTCATGTCCGGCCCCGACCGGGTCGACCCGACGTCACTCCCACCCATCACTGAGCCCGACAACTTCTCCCCATCCACGCTGCGCATCGGTCTACTCCTAGACGCTGGCCTAGGCCTCCCAGTGGACCCCGAAGTCACCGCAGCCGTCACCAACGCCGCCGCACTGCTCGAGTCGGCAGGCGCGGTGGTCGAGCCGATTGCCCCGATCATCACCCGCGACATGCTCGACGGCCTCGACCGCTTCTGGCGCGTCCGCTCAGCCGCCGACATCAACGCGCTGCCGCCGGAGCGCCAGGCCAAGGTCCTCCCGGAGATCCGCCGCTGGGTGTCCACCGCCGCCGATATCTCCGGCTTCGAGGTCTTCGACGGCTTTTCCCAGATGGCCGCCATGGCCGTCGCGGTAGACGCGGCCTTCGCCGACTACGACTTCATCCTGTCCCCAGTCGCGCCGATCACCGCCTTCGCCGCCGAACTCGCCTATCCCACCGACGACCCGCTCAAGCCCTTCGAACACATCGCGTTCACCGTCCCGTACAACATGTCCGCCCACCCGGCGACCTCGGTCAACTGCGGCTTCTCGTCCGAGGGCCTCCCCATCGGCCTGCAGATAGCCGGCCCCCGCTTCACCGACCTGGCCGTACTCCGCCTCGCGGCCGTGATCGAGTCCCGCACCGCCATCCGCCCCTGGCCGACCGAGTAGCGGGCGCTCGCAGTACGGGGGTGGGTGCCGTAAGTTGGAGGTGGCTACGCAGAGCCATGAGAAGCAGCCCGCTATGGCAGACGACTTCGGCAGTCACGACCTCCGCGCCGACGACCCGTTCCGGCGAGGCTTGCTGGCGCACTGCTACCGGATGCTCGGCTCCATCCACGACGCCGAGACCCTGCTGCAGGAGACCTATCGGCGCGCAGACAAGTACTACTGCGGTCTCGACGGCCAGACCTTCCCACGAACCTGGCTCTACGGCCTGGCAACCCAAGCGTGCCTGGCCTCGATCGCCGGCCCGCGTCCTCTTCCGACAGGTTTGGGCAGTCCAAGCAACCACCCGGAGGGCAAGCTATCCCAGCGCCCGGAGGTCCTGTGGCTGGAACCTGTTCCTGACGCCCTGGTCGGCGGACACCGAAACACGATCGGGCTGGAACTCATCGCCGGGTTGCAGTACCTCCCGCCGCAGCAGCGGGCCGCGCTGATCCTGCACGACCTCAATGGCTGGCCGGCTACGGAGGTTGCCGAGGTCCTCGACACCTCCACAACCGCCGTCGCCAGCTTGCTCGTCGGAGCGAGGGAGCAGTTCGAGCCCGGCCCAAGCGGAGTCGTCGACCACACCTTGCCGGACCAACTGCTCCTGCTCGACCGTTACGCCGGCGCCTTCGAGCAGTACGACGTACCGGCCATCGAGCGCTTCTTCACCGACGACGCCATCTGGGAGATGCCACCCTTCACCTCCTGGTTCCGCGGCGCGAAGAACATCGCCCGGCTCATCTCCACTCACTGCCCCGCAGAAGCCCCCGGCGACCAGTACCTGGTCCCGATCAAGGCCAACGGCCAACCAGGCTTCGCCGTCTACATGCGAGACCCGGCCGAAGGCGTCCACCGAGCCTTCCAGATCCAGGTCCTTACCCTCACCGCGGCCGGCATCATCCACGCGGTCGCCTTCTTCGACCCCACCCTCTTCGACACCTTCGCCCTACCCGACCTCTTGACCACCCTCCCCGAGTCCACCTCTGACCACCGCGCCCGACTCCACCTGGAACGCACCCACCACCACGACACGGACGCCTGACGCTCTTGCGAGGCTCGGCTTCAGCTGTTGTCGAATTGCAAAATTCTTCAATTCACTACATAGTGAACCCGTCAGCGGAGAGGAGTTCTGTCATGGACGTCAGCCAGTTCGAGTCGGACCTGCGGGTCCGGATCGCGGCCGCCCAGGAGGCGTTCGCCCAGGCGGAGCGTGACGAGGACTACTACGCGATGGATGTCCGCACCGGTGAGCTGAAGAGCCTCCACCGGATGGCAGCCGAGAACGGCGTTCTCCTCGAGCCTGCCGAGAACGGCCCGGTCGAGGCATGACCGGGATGGCGGTTCCGCTCTACCAGGCGAAGGCCGAGTTCTTCCGGATGCTCGGGCACCCCGTCCGGATCCGGGTGCTCGAACTGCTGCAGGATTCACCCCGCCCGGTGCGCGATCTGCTGGCCGACATCGCGATAGAACCGTCCAGCCTGTCGCAACAACTCGCAGTACTGCGTCGCTACGGCATCGTCACCTCACACCGCGAGGGCTCCGCGGTCATCTACGCGATCGCCAGCAACGACGTTGCCGACCTGCTCCGAGTCGCCCGCAGGATCCTGACCGAACTCATCGCCGGCCAGAACGAACTCCTGGCTGAACTGCGCGAAGCCGAATCCACCGTCGGATGAGCGCTGTCGGGGAGCGGATGCTCGCCTTGCTCCCGATCAGATCGGACCTCACCTCAACCCTGCGCCAACCCCGCCGCGACCTGATGGCCGGCCTCACCGTCGCCATCGTGGCACTCCCGCTCGCGCTCGGTTTCGGGATCTCTTCGGGACTCGGTGCCGCCGCGGGCCTGACGACCGCCGTCATCGCCGGCGCGATCGCCGCGGTGTTCGGCGGCTCGGGCCTGCAGGTCTCCGGCCCGACTGGCGCGATGACCGTCGTCCTGGTCCCGATCACGCACACGTACGGCGCCAGCGGGGTGCTGGCGGTCGGCATGCTCGCCGGACTGATCCTGATCGGCCTGGCGATCGCGAGAGCCGGTCGCTACATGGCCTTCGTCCCGGCGTCCGTCGTTGAAGGGTTCACGCTCGGCATCGCCTGCGTCATCGGGCTCCAGCAACTACCGTCCGCCCTCGGGGTGGCGATGCCCGAAGGCGACCAGGTGGTGGTGATCGCGGCTCATGCAGTCGCCGACTTCGCTTCCCACCCGCACTGGACTCCTGCGACCATCACCGTCGTAGTCGCGCTCATGATCCTGGCAGGCGGCCGACTCCGGCCCACGGTGCCGTTCTCGCTGGTCGCGGTGGTGGGGGCGACGGTGGTCGCCGAGCTAGCGGGGCTGGACGTAGTGCGGATCGGGACCCTGCCCTCCGGACTTGCTGCGCCCTCGCTTGCCTTCCTGGACCTCTCGGTGCTTTGGACTCTGGCCGGCCCGGCGCTGGCTGTCGCAGCCCTCGCCGCCCTCGAGTCCCTGCTCTCCGCGGCAGTCGCCGACGGGATGGGCGTCAACCACAAGCATGACCCCGACCGTGAACTCTTCGGCCAAGGCTTGGCCAACCTGGTCACGCCGCTGTTCGGGGGAGTGCCGGCGACCGGCGCGATCGCCCGAACCGCTGTCAACGTCCGCTCCGGCGCGGGCTCGCGGCTCGCTGCTCTGGTGCACGCAGCCCTGCTGGCCCTGATCGTCTACACCGCGGCGCCCCTGGTCGGACGGATTCCGTTGGCCGCGCTGGCCGGAGTACTGCTTGCCACGGCCGTCCGCATGGTTGAGGTCGGCTCCGTCCGCGCTATGACCCGAGCGACGGGCTCGGACGCCGTAGTACTGGCTCTTACGGCCGTCGCGACCCTGGCCCTGGATCTGGTCAAGGCGGTCATCCTCGGCCTGATCGTCGCCGGCGCCTTGGCACTTCGAGCGGTAGCGCGGAGCGCCCGCCTCCGCCAAATGCCGTTGCACCCCGACCTTCCCGGCGATCACACGGCCGAAGAACGCGCTCTCCTGGACGAACACATCGTTGCCTACCGCATCGACGGCCCGCTCCTCTTCGCCGCCCACCGCTTCCTGCTGGAACTCTCGGAGGTAGCTCAGGTGTCGGTGGTGATCCTGCGGATGTCCGCCGTGAGCGCCATCGACGCCACGGGTGCCCTGGTCCTCAAAGACGCCATCGAGAAGTTGGAGCATCGCGGTATGGCGGTGCTGGTCTCCGGCATCCAGCCAACCCACAACCAACCGCTGGATGCCCTGGCTGTCATCGCCCACCTACGCACCCTCGACCGAGTCTTCCCCACCACCCCGGAAGCGATAGCCGCCGCCCGCGCCCACCTGCACCGGGCCGGCCTCCTCACCCCAAGCACAGACTGAGCGAAACCCCCGCCTGACACCAGCGCAGTGTCAGACGGGGGCAACCTCATCGTGCCGCTACAAGCTCGACTGAACGATCAGCTCAGTCGGTGCCGAACTCCATCGCCGCGCGGTCCAGCATCTCCTCTTCCTCGGAGACCTCGCCGCGGGACGCGATCGCCTCGGCGCCGCCCTGCGGCATCGCGCCGATCAACCCGGTCGAGGCAGCCTGGGCCGCACCCATCAGCGCGGGGTGGCTGGTCCCGATCATGCCCATCACCGCGTACTGCTCGAGCTTGGCGCGGGAGTCCGCGATGTCCAGGTTCCGCATCGTCAGCTGCCCGATCCGGTCCACCGGTCCGAACGCCGAGTCCTCGGTCCGCTCCATCGACAGCTTGTCCGGGTGGTAGCTGAACGCCGGGCCGGACGTGTCGAGGATCGAGTAGTCCTCGCCCCGGCGCAACCGCAGCGTCACCTCGCCGGTGATGGCAGCCCCGACCCACCGCTGCAGCGACTCCCGCACCATCAGCGCCTGCGGGTCCAGCCACCGGCCCTCGTACATGAGCCGGCCGAGCCGCCGACCCTCGTTGTGGTAGCTCGCCACCGTGTCCTCGTTGTGGATCGCGTTGACCAGCCGCTCGTACGCCGCGTGCAGCAGCGCCATCCCCGGCGCCTCGTAGATCCCGCGGCTCTTGGCCTCGATCACCCGGTTCTCGATCTGGTCCGACATGCCCATGCCGTGCCGGCCGCCGATCGCGTTGGCCTCCATCACCAGGTCGACCGCGCTGCCGAACTCCTTGCCGTTGATCGTCACCGGCCGGCCCTGCTCGAACCCGATCGTCACGTCCTCGGTCAGGATCTCGACCGCCGGGTCCCAGAACCGCACGCCCATGATCGGGTCGACGGTCTCGATCCCGGTGTCGAGGTGCTCCAGCGTCTTCGCCTCGTGCGTCGCGCCCCAGATGTTGGCGTCGGTCGAGTAGGCCTTCTCGGTGCTGTCCCGGTAGGGGAGTTCGTGCGCCTCGAGCCACTCGGACATCTCTTTCCGCCCACCGAGTTCGGTGACGAAGTCGGCGTCGAGCCACGGCTTGTAGATCCGCAGGTTCGGGTTCGCCAGCAGCCCGTACCGGTAGAACCGTTCGATGTCGTTGCCCTTGAACGTCGACCCGTCACCCCAGATCTGCACGTTGTCCTCGAGCATCGTCCGCACCAGCAACGTCCCCGTCACCGCCCGTCCGAGCGGCGTCGTGTTGAAGTACGCCCGCCCGCCCGACCGGATGTGGAACGCCCCGCAGGTCAGCGCCGCCAGCCCTTCCTCGACCAGCGCCGCCTTGCAGTCGACCAGCCGTGCGATCTCCGCCCCGTACGCCAACGCCCGCCCCGGCACCGAGTCGATCTCCGGCTCGTCGTACTGCCCGATATCGGCCGTGTACGTGCAGGGAACCGCCCCCTTGTCGCGCATCCACGCAACCGCCACGGACGTGTCGAGCCCACCCGAGAACGCAATACCGACCCGCTCACCGGCGGGCAGAGACGTCAGCACCTTAGACATAGGAAAAGTATGCACTCTCCTGCATGATTATGCAAAACAGCGGTCGATCATCCGCCGCCGTGGGCGCTAGCCCGCGCTGCCCAGCTAGCGAGATGCGGCGTCCAGGCGGGTGAGGGCCTTCTTCGCGAACCCTTCGAGGACGGCGCCGTCGAGCGGCTGCAGCCCGGTCACCATGAGAGTCACCCCGTTGTTGCCCTTGGCGATGTAGACGACATCCAGTACGAGGTTGATGCCATCACTCTTCGCCTTGAGCCGGAGGGCGAGTGTGCGGTCGCCGAGGTTCCGGAACGACAGACCCGTTGCCTCGAAGGTCGCAGAACTGCCGTCCTTGGAAGTGCTGGTGAACTTCGGGCACTGCCGGAACGCATCGGTCAGCTTCTTCAGGACCGGAAGCTGCGATCGCGGCCAGGAGGTGACTGTGTGATCCAGTTCCGGGCCGAGATCGCTCGGGCTGAAGACCGCTGTCGCTTCGGCGAGTGGCTTTCCCTGCTGATCGACGGCGTCCAGGACCGCGGAGCAGCGCTTCGGCGTCACCGTGGGATCTTCATCGTCGTCGGGGTCGGGCTTCTGCTGTGTCCACCCCGTGGGCATGTCGTCCAACGTCAGGAGAGCGGTCTTGGCCTGCGCCGCGGTGAGAGTGCTGTCCTTCACCGCTGGCGCCACGGGTGCTTTTGATTCGGTTGTCTTTGGAGCCCCGGTGGCCGACGGAGCTTCGTCGGCCAAAGGCAGTGTGTCCGCCCTGTCCGGCTGCCCGCCGCAGCCGGCCAGAGCAAAAGAGCAGATGAAGACCAGTGATACCCAACGCATGAATTCCCCCAGGAGCTGACTGCGACGACGCATAGTAATCGTCACATCGGTCGGCGGGGGTCCAGCGTTACAGTAAGTAGCAACTGAGCTGGGTCAGTACTTGCCGTAGACCTGGACCTTGGTGCCGATGGCGGTCTCGCCGAAGATTTCGTGGATCTGCGGGCGCATCACGCGTACGCAGCGGTGGCTGGCGGGGTACGTCTTGATCAGGGTGTTCACGCGCGAGCCGTGGAGAGCGATGCCCGGGCGGTCCTTGAGGAAGTAGATCGAGTCGTACATGTAGGCGTCGTCGTACAGGCTGCTCTCGTGCGCGCCGGCCCACTTGCGCCAGACCTTGCCGGTGCGGTTCGGGGTGTCGTAGCCAGGAGCGCCGGTGGACACCCAGACGATCCGCTTATAGGTCGTGCCGACGACCTGGTAGAGGACCTGGCAGGTCTTGTTGACGTAGATGCCGGGTTCCTTGGTCGCCACCGGCTTTCTGTTTGCTCTCAGCACCGATCGGACGTCGGCCATCGTGAGTCCGCCGCGACTGATCGGCATGCCGTGCGTCTCGCGCCAGGCGCACAGAGCCTGCTGCGCGCGTTTGGTGATGTCGCCGTCGACGTCCCCGACGGGATACCCAAGCGCGTCGAGCTTGGCCTCGACCTGCTTCGCGTATGCCGCCGGCGGCCGCGGCTTGGCGGGCTTCGTCGGCTTCGCGGTCGGTGTGGGGGAGGGGGCAACCGACGGCGTCGCCGAGGGGGTGCCTGACGGAGTGGCAGAAGGTGTCTCCGAAGGACTACCGGAAGGCCCAACCGTCGGCGTAGTACCAGAGGAAGTGGACGAAGGCGTGGTCACGGGATCGGCTGCAACATCGGTACATCCCGTGAGGGTGATTGCAAGGAGGGCGGTACCAGCAACGAGACCACGTCGTCGAGACACGGTTCCCCTTTCCGTCGGCATTCTCAGAGTCGCAGAAGGGCAGCGCCGTGCACCGATGACCCGCCGTACGCCGCTGCCGCCCGCCGAGGCTAGTACTCCTACGGGTTCCCGGACCCCCGCTTCTCCACAGCCGTCACCGAACCGTTGTCATCAGTCGAGTACAGCCCCTTCGACAGATCCACCAACACCAGTTCGTTGCCGAACGCATCAGCCACCACCGCACACTGACCGACGGGGATGTCGAACGGCCCAGCCCTCACCTCTCCACCGGCCTCGACCACAGCCGCCGCAGCTTCATCGGCATCGTCGACCAACCAACTCGGCCCATACCCCACGTCAGTCGCCAACACGATCTCGGTCTCACCCTCGGGAAGCCGCAACCCCGCCTGCCCGATCTCGTCGTTCCGCCAGAGCAACTCATGCCCCAACTTGTCCCGATAGAACGCCAGCCCACTGTCAAGATCCGGCACCTTGACCATGACCGCATCGACCTTCCGCAACAACCCAGCACCGTCCATCAGCCCCGCACCTTCCGTCAGCCCCGCACCTTCCATCAGACTGCGCCTTCCACCGCCCTGCGCCACCAGCTCGGCGCCTTCCACCGGACCCACGCCTTCCACCAGCCCCGCGCCTTCCACCGGACCCGCCGTTCTCTCTTCCTAGCCCGGCTCTCTGCCCAACCAGCGCCGGCAGGGGGGAAATGAAAAGCGGGCCGGAACCGACATCGGTCCGACCCGCTCATGGTGTCTGGTTTCAGAGCCCGAGATCCCGCAGGAACTCCGGCTTGTAAGCCTGCAACACCACGTACCGCGGGTCGGGCGTCTCCACACCCTCGTAGCTCGGCTCCGGCGCGTTCTCGTCTTCGGGAACGCTCGGATCCGTCCACTCCTGCTTCGCGTGACTCCAGCGAGTCAACGTGTAGTCCGCACTCAGGTGATCTTCCGAGATCACCTCGCGCACGGTCTTCTCGGCCTCGCGCGCATCCGCCTCGGTGTTCGCGTAGATCAGAATCCGCGAACCGTCCCGGGTCACCGTCACCTGGCTCCCGAGCCGCTTGCGCGCGTCATCGTCCACGTCCAGCGCCCGCAGCCGCTCCCAGAAGGACAACCCGTGCTCTCCATCATTGAGCTCAACCTCAACGCGGTACTCATCAGCCATGCGGCCCACCTTACCGACCGGCGTCTCGCCAACCGCGCACCGCATGGATCACCCAGGCGCGGCCCCGACGAGCGCCCCGCTCTGCCCGCAGCACTCCTCGTAGGCGGTTCCTGATCCACACCAACACGGCTGGCCGCGCTCGGGCGGCCACTCGACTGTCCGCCCATCGTCGAGCCGACTCGCGAAGGCGCGCAGCTCACCCATCGACCTGACCTCGTTGATTGCGTCCACACCGGCCATCCAGCCGCGCACGCCGCGCGGCACCAGCACGGGCCGCCCGCCGCCGTGCGTACGCAGTACTAGCTCGATCTTTCGGTAGTACTCGTCAGCTGTCGTGGCAGCGATCTGAGCGCTCCACAGCCTCCAGGCGTACTCGAAGTCGCCGCGCGGCCAGAAGTGAAGCCGCCCCTCCACGACCTCTGGCTCACCCATCAGCCTGAGCAGATCGAACCACTTGTCGTCCGACTCGGACACACCAATGTCACCGAGCAGATCGTTGTCGTCCAGCGGGATGCCCATAGCCCATCTGAGTCGTCGCCGACCAGCACGGACTTGCCGCGCCCACGGCGGCTCGCCAGAGCGTGCCCTCGGTAGGTGGCTGACCGCCGCAGAGAAGAAGAGCAGAGCCGTCTCCAAGTCTCCACGCTCTTCGAGTAGTTCCGCAGCCAAGCGCCAAGGCTCGCCGCTGAAGCGCCGCCCGAGCATCAGCGACACCAAGTGCGCAGTGGCCTCCTCTCCCTTGCCAATCCCCAGGAGATGATCCGCATATTCCAGAAACCCCCAATCACCTTCCTCTCCGCCTGCGCGGATCATCTCTTCCCAGATCGCGATCGCGCGCTCGGGCTGGTGAACCTGTAAATGCGCCTGGGCGGAGTCCAGTAGACCTGCCAGGCGGTCGTCGATCCTGTGGGCGCGGAGCTCGTCCGCCATCGAGTCCTTCATGCCCAAGAACATATGGACTTCGACCGCCTCCGCCGCCGCCAATCCGAACGCTGTGGACAACCCCCGACAGGCCGCAAACCCATCGCGGACGCTGACCTCTCCGACCGAAGAATCGGCCGAGTCCGATCACCTATACTTCTGAGTCATGGAGCTGAGGCATCTCGAACACTTCGTCGCCGTCGCAGAACAAAAGCACTTCACCCGAGCCGCCGAGGCGATGTCGATCTCCCAGTCCGGCCTCTCCGCTTCGATCCGCGCCCTCGAGCGCGAACTCCACGCCTCCCTCTTCGTCCGCAACACCCGCAGCGTCGAACTCACGGAAGCCGGCCGAGCCCTCCTCTGCGAAGGCCGCCGCACCCTGGCCGCCGCCGAGGCAGCCAGGGACGCGGTCGCCGCAGTACAGGGCCTACTCCGCGGCCATCTGACCGTCGGCTTGGAGCAGTGCTTGGGCGTAGTAGACGTCCCCGCCCTCCTCGCCAAGTTCCGGTCCGCCTACCCCGGCGTAGAGATCGAGGTCCGCCAGGGCGGCTCCACCCCCATGCTCGACGAACTGGCGTCCGGCCGCCTCGACCTAGCCTTCGTAGCTACCGCAGGCCACGCAATTGAAGGCCTAGACCTACGTCCTCTGTCCACAGAGGACATGGTCATGGTCTGTTCCCCAGAGCACCGCCTAGCCAACGCCTCACAGGTGTCGCTCCAAGACCTAGCCGGAGAGTCGTTCGTAGACTTCGACCGCACCTGGGGCGCCCGCGCCATCTCGGACCACGCCTTCACCACCGCCGGCGTCGCTCACCCAGTGACCATCGAGGTCAACGACGTACACACGCTCTTGGCCCTGGTCAGCCACAACCTAGGCGTAGCCCTCGTCCCAGAACGCATCGCCGCCAAACGAGGCGACCACATCACCGTCCCCCTCGCCCCCAACTCAGCAGACTGCTGGCAAGTCTCAGTAGCCATCCCCACCGGCTCCGCAGCCTCCCTGGCCGCGGACGCCCTCATCGGCATGCTCCCGACGACTGAAGTCCACGCCCTCACGCATACTGCAGGTTCGCGACGCTGATCCGGTCACCGCGGCGAGTGAAGTCGTAGTGCGCGAGCCACCCGTCCGATCCGGCCGGCGCCCACCGCACCAGCAGTTTCTGGCCGTCGGGGTGGAAGGCGTTCACCAGGCCGTCGAGATCACCGCGCGCCACAGCATCGACGTACGCCTGCGCGGGAGCCATCACGTCCCCGGGCGGCGCTGGGGAGGAAGACGGGGTTGACGTAGTACTCGACAGGTCGGCTCCGCCGCAGCCAGCGAGGGTCAGGGTAACCAACGCGGTAGTCAGCAGCCTCATCGTGCGTCCTGCAGCAGCGTGCCGCCGACGGGCTTGATGCGAGCGAGCACGGCGTCGACTCGGGTGAGCGTGTCCGGATGCAAGGTGATGTCGGCCGCCGCCAGGTTCTCTACGATGTGTGCCGGCGTACGGCTGCCCGGAATCGGGACGACCGCCGGATCCTGGTGCAGCAACCAGGCGAGCGCGAGCTGACTGCGGGTGATGCCCAGGTCGGCCGCCAGGGCCTGGAGCGCGGCGTACGACGCGTTGTTCGTCGCCAGGCTTTGTGCGTCGAACCTTGGAGCGTTGCTCCTGAAGTCGTCCGCTCCGACCTTCTGCACAGTGCCGGTCAGGAAGCCCGCGCCGAGTGGGCTCCACGGGACGACGCCGATGCCGAGTTCACGCGCTGCCTCGAGCAGGTCGGGGTCCACCGGCCGCCACATCGACCACTCGGTCTGCACCGCGGCGACGGGGTGGACGGCATGCGCCCGGCGCAGTTGGTCCGGCGTCACGTTGCTCACTCCGAGGTGGCGGACTTTGCCTTCAGCAACGAGTTCGGCCATGGCGCCGACGGAGTCCTCGATCGGAACCTCGGGATCGGGGAAGTGGAGGTAGTACAGGTCGATCACGTCGATCCCGAGATTGCGAAGGCTGCTCTCCGCATAGCCGCGGACGTACTTCGGCTCGGCGTTCACCAGCAACTCCTCGAACGCGAATCCCACCTTCAGCGGATGAGGTTGTGCGCCGTCGGGGAGTCGACATGACCGGATCGACGTACGCGGCCGGGTGGTCGCAGCCCGAACTTGGTCGCCACGGTGATCTCCTCGCGGCGCCCGCGAATCGCCCGGCCGACCACCTGCTCGTTGTGGCCGCCGTCGCCGTACGCGTCGCTGGTGTCGATGAAGGTGCCGCCGGCCGCGATCGCCGCGCGTACGGCCGTGATCGCCCGCTCGTCGTCGATCTCGCCGTACACGCCCGGCGACAGCACCATCGCGCCGAACCCGATCGCCGGTACGTCGAGCCCGCCGAGACTGCGCATCGGAAGGGTGTTTGTCATGGCTCCACTCTCGAAGCGACCCGGCCTCGGCGTCCAAGACCTGCTGGTATAACCAACGGTTATGGACGCGCATCTGCGGGAACTCCGGTACTTCGTCGCGACGGCCGAGGAACTGACCGTGACTGCCGCGGCCGCGCGTCTGTTCGTGTCGCAGCCGGCTCTGTCGAAGCAACTGCGCGCACTCGAGCGCCGACTCGGTTTCGCTCTGTTCGAACGGCTGCCGCGCGGCTTGGCCCTGACAGAGCAGGGCAGTTCGCTCCTCCCGGTGGCTCGGTCGATGCTCGAGGCGTGGGACCGCGGGTACGTCGAGGCGCGAGCACTCAGCCATCCCCACCAGTTGACCGTCGGCATGCAGACCGCCGTCGGCCGTGACCTGCAGCGCCCAGCCGTCCAGCGCTTCCGCGAACGTGCCCCGGGATGGACCGTGTCGCTTCGACTGGTCGGCTGGGACGACCCCACGGCCGGCCTGGCCGATGGCACCAGCGACGTCGCTTTCCTCTGGATCCCGGTGCCGGCCGATGACATCGCCACTCGCGTACTGGTCCGCGAAAGCCGCTGGGTGGCGTTGCCTGTAGAACATCGCCTCGCCGACCGTCCCGACGTTCCGTTCGCGTCCTTGCTGGGCGAAGCGTTCGTCGCGCTGCCCGCCGCGGCCGGCGTGCTCCGCGACTTCTGGCTCGCGCTGGACGCACGCTCCGGCCGGCCGCCGCTCATCGCCGCCGAGGCCACCGCCGCCGACGAGGTCCTGGAACTGGTCAGCGCCGGCGTCGGCATCGCCCTGATCGCCGAGGGCAACGCCCACCTCTACGAACGCCCGGGCCTGACCTTCCGCCCGGTCCCCGACCTCGCACCCGCCGAACTGGCAATCGCCTGGCGCCGCGACGACCCCCGCGACGTCATCCACACCTTCATCGACTCCGTCGGGGAATGAGCGAGGGACTATTCGCAGGTGAAGGTGTCCCTGGTCACCACGACGACACCGTTGGCGTTCATCGTGAACTTGCCCGACAGCCGGAGTACGAGAGTCGAACCGTCGGTACCCCGGAGCGTGCTGCGCAGCCGGTACTGCGCAACGCGTGACGTGTCGTCCTCCTCGGCGAACGAGGTCACTACCGCGTTCACCTTCTCGCGGTAGGTGCCCGAGTACGTCGGCAGTCCGGCGGCGTCCGGGATCAGTTCGACCAGCCCGTTGATGACGCCGTTGACGTGGAACTCTCCCTCGACCTGACCGCCGGGCGCGGTGACCAGTCGATACCCGCCTGACCGGACCTCGTGGAACGTCCCCGCCCACGAGACGCACGGACCCTCGCCAGGCGCGAAGCGTTCGTACGCGTTGTAGTCCTCGACCATGAATTCGTGGTCTGCCCCGCCCGCCGCGGACGCGGGGCCGGCAGCGACCCCGACGAGGGCGAAAGCGCCGAGCAGGACGGCCAGTTTGTGCTTCATGTCATCACTCCTTTTGGCGATGATCTGCTCAGCCGAACAGGCAAGTGATGGCGGCTGCGACGAAGGCGACCGCGCCGAGGACGACCGCGGTGAGGGTGGCGGCGGAGAACGAGCCGACCCGGCGTCGGTGCTCGACGGCGAGTACGACAGCGACCGCTCCGAACACGTGTGGCCAGCCCGACCAGAAGGCGACGAAGGTGACGGCCGACGCGATGGCGAGACCGAGTGCCGTCGCGGACAACCGCTTGGGCGAACCTGCTCGGGCGCGGAGACCGAGCCAGACCGCGATGACGATCGCGCCGGCGACGATGCCGGCGTACAGGGCGATCTCGGACCAGGTGGTTGCTTCGCCTCCGTCCGTTTCGGAGTTGAGGTCGAAGACCTCGCCGGCTGTCATCGTGAGGCCGAAGGTGATCGCGCCGATCGCCGCGGCGATCAGCGGGTGAAGTACGTCGATCCGGTGCGACGTCGTGGTGGCGGTGCTCATGGGATCCCCCTCTGGGTTGGAAGTGACTTCTCTGAGAGCACCACGGCTTGCCGCCGGGACGGATCCGTCACGGGACGGGTCTGGCCCGGGACGGCCTCCCGTACGCTCCAGGACTTCTGTCCCGGGACAGCCGGCTCGATTCGGCGCACACTTTGGGCATGGGAGCGGTGCGTGACGACGACCGAGTACGCCGGATCGGCGGCTGGTCGCTCGCTGTGCTCACCCTGTTTCTCTTCGCGACCGTCCCGTTCTCACTCGCGGGCGGTGTCATGGATCGCCCCGAGGTCGTCGGCCAGGGCGTCGATCTGTGGCTCGGTCTGATCGTCGCCGCCTTCGCGCTCTCGGGTGCCGCGCTGATCCAGTTGCGGCCACGGAACTGGATCGGCTGGCTCCTGGTCGTCTCGGGCTTGCTCCAGGTGACCAACCTGGCTGCCGACGCGTACGCCACCCGGGCGCTCACCGATCCCGACCAGTCCCTGCCGCTGGGGCTTGCGGCTGCCTGGCTCGCGTCGTGGACCTGGTTCCCGTCGCTGCTCCTGCCGGCGATCGTGCTCCCGCCGCTCTACCCAACCGGCCGGCCGGCGTCCGCCTTCTGGTCTTGGCACGTGCGGCTGTCACTCGTAGGGGTCGGGCTTGCTGTGCTGGCGGTGGCGACTGGTCAGGGTGGGGTGGATGACACCGTGCGCGGGACCCAGCTGCCGTGGGACGCCCCGACGTGGTGGGTTTGGCTGGTCGGGTTGCCTGCGGTCGTCCTCCTGATCTCCACAGCGGCTGTCACCGTTGTCGGCACCCTGGTCCGCGCTATCCGCGCCAAGACCCCGGAGCGGCAGCAGTTGCTGTGGCTGCTCAGCGTGGTCGCTGCGATGGTGGCCACGGTCTTCACTGAGTACCGCGTGCTGTTCGGGATCACGTACGGCTTGGTTCCGGTCGCGGTGACGATCGGCGTACTGCGGTACCGGTTGCTCGGCATCGAGGTGGCACTGCGTCGCACGCTGCTCTACGTCCCCCTCACGCTGCTGGTAGCTCTGGTCATCGGCGGACTCACCGCCGCGCTTGCTCGGCTCGTGCCCGAGGGACCACTACCGCTGCTGGCCGCGTCTGCCGTGGTTGCTCTGCTGGTGATACCAGTGGCCAAGCGGCTGCGGACTCTGGTCGATCGACTGGTGCTGGGGGAGCGTGCCGATCCCCTCACCCTGGTTGACCGGGTCGGTGCCGGACTGGAGGTCGAGCACGATGACCCTGTCGCCTCGATGCTCGAGGCTGTCGCCTCAGCCGCCGGTACGACGTACGCGGTGGTGCGGGATCTTGAGGGCCGGGTGGTCGCTGAGGTTGGTCTGGCGGGTGGTGCGGGGCTCGATCTTCCGCTGCGCCACAGGGGAGTGCAGCTGGGGACGTTGACGATTGGGCCGCGTCAGGGTTCAGCGCGGGTCACCGAGCAAGACCTGCGGTTGGTGACAGCTCTTGCACCGCACCTGGCTGTCGTTGTTGGGGCGGCACGGCTCTCAGAGGAGCTTGCGCGGGAACGGACGCGCGTCACCACAGCCACTCTTGCGGAACGGGATCGGCTTCGCAGGGACCTGCATGACGGGCTCGGTCCGTCGCTCGCCGGCATCGCGCTGGGCCTGCAGGCTGCAAGCGCCGCACATCGGAGTGATCCCGATGCTGTGCCGGACCTGCTCGACCGGACACGTGCTGAGGCCGAGGTAGCGGTCAGTGAGATCCGCCGGGTGCTTGACGGGCTGCGGCCGACGTCGCTCGACCTGCGCGGCCTCGAAGGTGCCGTGCGGGACACCGCGTCGTCGCTTGGCATGGGGCATCCCGGCGGCCCGGCCTTCTATCTGAAGACCGATGCGTTGCCGCTGTTGCCACCGCAGGTCGAGGAGGCGGCGTTCCGGATCGTCGCGGAATCCCTGACGAATGTCGCGAGGCACTCGGCGGCGGACCACTGCGCAGTACGGCTTGCTCGTGCCAACGGAGATCTCCGTGTGCTGGTATCCGACGACGGCAGGGGACTGAGTCCTGGCGCCGGCTCGGGACATGGCCTCGACTCGATGCGCCGGCGTGCTGCCGATGTCGGTGGCAACCTCCTCGTGGAACCCGCGAACCCGCACGGGACGCTTGTGACCGCGGTACTCCCGCTGGACCTGCAGTCAGCCGCGCGTCGAGGTCGGCCAAGCCCATGACGATCCGCGTAGTGCTTGCCGACGACCACCCGATGTACCGCTACGGGCTGACGGCGATCCTCGAGCAGGCCGAGACCATCGACGTCGTCGCCAGCGTGGGGGATGGGGAGGCGTTGGTGAGCGCGGTGGGCGAACTCTCGCCCGACGTCGTACTCACCGACCTCTCCATGCCGCGCTTCGACGGAGTCACAGCGATCACGCAACTGCTGCGCGCGCAGCCCGAACTGCCGATCCTCGTGCTCACCATGCACGAGGACGACGCACATGTCTTCGCGGCCCTCCGGGCGGGAGCCCGCGGCTACCTCGTCAAGGGCGCCGATGGTGAGGAGATCGTCCGCGCCGTCCGCTCCGTCGCGTCCGGCGACGCGGTGTACGGCGGCGCCGTCGCCCGGCGAATCGTCGCCTTCTACTCCGGCCTCCAGGTCGAATCGCCTACAGCCAGGGCCTTCCCGGACCTGACGCCGCGCGAACGTGAGGTTCTGGAGCTGCTGGCCACCGGCTGCCGCAACCACGAAATCGCGCGGCGGCTCGGCATGTCAGACAAGACCGTCCGCAACCACGTCTCCCAAATCCTCACGAAACTCCAGGTCCCCGACCGCACCGCCGCCGCCCTCAAAGCCAAGGAATCCGGCATCGGAGATCCTTCGGTTGACCTCCACTGACAGGCATCGCCCGCACGACGCGACGTCGTACGGGCGATGTTCTGGCTTTGGGAGGCTCTACCAGGCGTAGTCCTCGGGGGCGGTCTTGTAGCCCGGGAAGATCTCGTCGAGCTTGGCGAGCGCCTTGTCGTCGAGCTTGACGTCTACGGCGCGGATCGCCGACTCGAGTTGCTCCATCGTCCGCGGCCCAACAATCGGCCCAGTCACGGCCGGCTGGTGGAGAAGCCACGCGAGCGCGAGATCGCCAGGCTCGTGCCCAAGCTCATCCGCGAGGTCTTCGTACTGCTCGATCTGCGGACGCAGCCTCTCAAGAGCCTCCTTCGCGCGACCCTCAGTACGGCGTACGCCCTCGTTCTCCTTGCGGATCACCCCACCAAGCAGCCCACCCTGCAGCGGCGACCACGGGATGACACCAAGCCCGTACTCCTGCGCGGCCGGAAGTACCTCGCGCTCCACATCCCTGACGATCAAGTTGTAGATCGACTGCTCACTGACGAGCCCCGTGTAGTTCCGCTTCTCAGCAGCCGCCTGCGCCTGAGCGATGTGCCATCCCGCGAAGTTGCTGCTCCCGGCGTACAGGATCTTGCCCTGCTGTACCGCGACCTCCATCGCCTGCCAGATCTCATCCCACGGCGTAGCGCGGTCGACATGGTGGAACTGATACAGATCGATGTAATCCGTCTGCAGCCGCTTGAGGCTAGCGTCAAGCGCCCGCCGGATGTTCAGCGCCGAGAGCTTCCTTTCATTGGGCCACCCCTCACCCATATCGCCGTACACCTTGGTCGCCAACACCGTCTTATGCCGGTTCTCCGGACTCTTGGCGAACCACTCCCCAACGATCTCCTCAGTCCGCCCGGCATAGATCGCCCGCCCATACCCGTTGGCCGTATCAAAGAAGTTGATCCCGCCCGCATGAGCCGCATCCATGATCGCGTGCGAGTCCTCCACACTCGTATGCGGCCCGAAGTTCATCGTCCCCAACACGATCCGACTAACAGTGAGGCCCGTCCGGCCCAAATGAGTGAAGTCCATACCTCCCAACCTCGCTCACAAGCCCTGAGTTTTCCAACAGAAGAATCCACTCAGTTCGATCACTTCAGCTTCTATATCTGGTAGCTCGATCACCTCAGGCGACAACGGACGCAGATTGGAAGAGGTCGGTCGGCATGGGGTGGTCTAGGCGCCAGGTGATGGCGATGGGGCGGTCGCCGGTGTGGGTGGTGTAGGTGGCCGGGCCTAGAAAGAGGTAGGGGGAGGTGCCTAGTTCGTTGAGCTTCTGTTCGCGGGCGAAGATGAGGATGTTCGAGCCCAGGGCGCGGTGGTTGATGTAGCGCTGACCGGTCGCCGAGGTGACTGAGGTGGTGCTTTGGGATTCCCAGTGGAACAGCGTGGGGCTGATGGCGTAGTCGCGGTACATCGTGGTGGGGGAGTAGTCGGCTTCAGACTTGGTGAGAGTCACGAAGAAGGCGTCGATGCCGGTGTCTTTGGACGATAGGACGCCTTCGCGGAAGCTGCTGGGGCGGCGTTGGAGGCTTGCGTAGTTCAGCGCTGTGAGGATCTCTTCGCGTTGGTAGCGGGCGTGGACGCGTAGAGGGATATTGCTGAGTTGCCCTGAGAGTTCGAGGGTTCGATGCCGGGCGCGGTCCATGGCGAAGTCGATGACTTGGATTAACTCGTCGCGCAGGGCCTGCTCGGAGCTGAGGGCCTCGAGTCCGGCCTCGTATGAGTCGAAGCCACCGCCGTCGGGCCAGAGGGAGAAGAAGAGCATGCGGGCGTGGTGCCGTTGGGCTTCGCTCAGTTCGCCGTACGTTGGCGCAGCGTCGTCTAGGAGCAGGCTGTAGGTGCGCATGCGGTCGGGGTCATCTACGTGAGCCAGGGCCCGTACGCGGCGGAGCAGGGTGGATTCGCGGGGCGTGCCTTCACGAGTCGGTAGGCCGGCGTTGCGTCGAAGCGCGGTCCAACTCTTCCCGCTTCGAAGAATGTCACTGATGTCGACGCCGGACTCGCGGATGAACGTCGAGAGGTCCTGATCACCGTGCGATCGGAGTTCGCTAGTCATCTCGTTCCAGCGCCCGATGACTTGGGTGCGCAGATTCTCTAAGACGGTCTGCTGGGTGACCTTGTCGAGGACGATCTGGCAGCCGGAAGGGAGGAAGGGGAACCCTTGTTCGACCTGGCGTTGAAGGCCGCGGCGCGTCTCGCCAGTGAGAGCGCGGAAGCGCTTGTCGAAGCGGAACTCCTTGCGTTGGTGGCCGACGAAATCGAGGGCCGTCAGGACCGGCTTGCCCTGCGCCTGGCGGAGGCCACGGCCGAGTTGCTGCAGGAAGACGGTGGGGCTTTCGGTCGGGCGTAGGAAGAGGACAGTGTCGACCTCGGGGAGGTCGAGGCCCTCGTTGAACAGGTCGGCTGCGAAGAGGGCATTGACGCGACGTTCCTTGAGGTCACGGAAGGCCCGGTCGCGTTCGGCGGTTTGGGTGCGGCCTGATACCGCGAGCGCGGGGATTCCGGCCTCGTTGAAGACCCGAGCCATGTACTCCGCGTGGGCGACAGAAACGCAGAAACCGAGAGCGCGCATCGCATGCACATCGGTGAGTTTGTCCTGCAGTTCACGCAGAACGATGGCTGCTCGACTCTTGTTCCCCGTGTAAAGACCCTCGAGCTCCAGTTCGTCGTAGCGGCCACGCTTCCACTGCAGGTCGGTAAGGCTAGTGCCGTCTGCGATGCCGAAGTAGTGGAAGGGGCAGAGAAGGTCATCGGAGAGGGCATCCCAGAGTCGAAGCTCCACGGCGGTTCGGCCACCGAAGTAGGACTGCAGGTCGAACCCGTCGCTGCGCTCCGGCGTGGCGGTCAGCCCGAGTAGTTCAAGGGGCTGGAGGTGGCTGAGCAGCTTCCGATAGGTCGGTGCCGCGGCGTGATGGAATTCATCGACAACCACAATGTCGAACCAGTCTGCCGGGAGGGTGGTGACGTCGTAGTTGGTCAGGGCCTGCACTGAGGCGAAGACATGGTCCCATCGCTCGGGGCGTGCACCGGAGAAGTACTCCTCGCCAAAGCTCGCGTCGTTGAGAACCTCGCGGTAGGTGCGCAGCGACTGCTGAAGAATCTCCCGACGATGAGCAATGAAGAGCAGGGATGGCGCCTGCTCGCCGCGTGCGAGGGCGGCGTCCCGAAGGCGCCGGTAGTCGAGGGCGGCGATCACGGTCTTACCGGTTCCCGTTGCCGCCACCACCAGGTTGCGGTGCCGGTTGTGGACCTCGCGTTCGACTGCAATTTCCTCGAGCATCTCGGCTTGGTAGGGCCGGGGGCGAACCTCCAAACCCGCAAGCGAGATAGTGACGCGGTCCGTTGACTTGCGATGGCTGGCTTCAGCTAGCGCGTCGTCAAGACGGTCACGGTCCCGCTCGGGGTCGTAGGTCTCGAACGTCGAGTCGTTCCAGTACGTGTCAAACGTGGCACCGAACTTGTTGAGGAGGCTCGGGGTCGCTATTCGTGACAGCCGGACGTTCCACTCGACCCCATCTAGGAGTGCGGCGCGCGAGAGGTTCGACGATCCAACGTAGGCGGTATCGAACCCGGTTTCGCGACGAAACAGCCAGGCTTTGGCGTGCAGTCGCGTACGGAGGACGTCGTACTGAACCTTCACTTCGGCGCCAAAGTCTCTGACCAGTCGATCCAGTGCGTGGCGATCGGTGGCGCCCATGTAGGTCGTGGTGATGACCCGGAACGGACCGCCTCGCTGCCGGAGGCGATGTAGTTCGGGCTCCAGCAGTCTTAGCCCGTACCACTTGACGAAGGCGCAGAGAAGGTCGACCTCGTCGGAGGTATCGATCTCTGCTCGAAGTTCGGAGCCGAGCGCCGGCTCTCCGTGTGCGTTCGTAAGGAGTGCTGCGTCTGACAGGGGAGTGCTCGGACGAACATCGCCAGACTGATGGACTCCGGGTCCTGCCGGCGGATACAGCGCAAGCAACTGCTGCGGGGATGTCTCGGGCAGCACGTCGTTCTGTGCTGTCATGCGATGGAGCAGGTCGTTGACTAGCGCAACTCGTTGGCCTTGGTCACGAGTTGATCCAAGGACGCGCAGCACAGCATCTCGAACGTGCCGCGCGAGAACCTCGGGTTGATCGGCATCGTCGACGTCCTTGAGCGCGGTTGTTAGCCCCTCCGTCTGGCCGAGGGTTTCGAGCAGACCATCGGTAACGAGCGCGTCATAGATCCCTGGCTTCATCCAATCACCACCTCGCGGAGAGCTTGCCAGATGATGCCGACAATCGTTGAGTCGCCTCCCTCGCATGTCGAGTACCGCTGCTCGGCGATGAAAGCCGTCTATTGCTCCGGTCTGACACCGATGCACGAGTTCGTCCGAAGAGCACCCGTGGCAGTCCCGGTTCCGAGCTGGATTTGCGGTTCAGCGCAGGTCTCCAGCAGGCTCGGGGCTACCGTGGTTCGTCCTCTCGGCTAGGCATGGTCCGGGCGCTCCGATGAGTGGCTGGCGCCGTACGAGCGGCTCTTGCTTGACTCGCCCAACTCTCACCAGTTACCTGAGTAACGATTCGCGCTAAACAGCGATGGATCGAGTACACCCACGGGTGATGTCTCCATCGTCTGCGATCAAATGAGCGCGGACCGGCGAGTCGGAAAGGGCGGATGGATGCTGCTGATCCAGTGGGGCGATGCTGCAACCTGGGTGTCGGGCGTAGCGACGGCGGTCGCGGTTACGTTCGCCGGGATTCAACTGCAGTCGTTTCGCCGCGACGCCAAGCACCAAGAGCGTGTGGAGTTAGACGGCGTCGCCGTTTCCTGGCGCGCTCGTGAAGTTCCGACGAAGCCTGACCCGGACGGGACCTCGACCGCGCTGTACACCTTCACTGTCCACAACCCAGGTAGGCTTCCGATCACCGATGTCGAGGTGAACATCACAGTGCCGTGCGCGCTTACACGCTCGGCGAGCTCACGATTGACAGGGTCGCGTTGAGGTCGCGCGGGTTCCAGATTCCCCGTGACGCGTCGATCAGCCGGCGACGCTCTCCGTCGATCTCGAAGTTGGTCAGCTGCTCTCGGGTCACGGTGCCGCCCGACTGATCTCGTAGATGAGCCAGGCGCGTCATGATCTGGTCGCGAAGGGCGAAATCTGCGGTGAGGTCCAGAACCATCCGTGTCCTCCCGTTGTGGTGAGGCATAACAGTAGATCTGCGTTGGGGCGGCACGCTCGCGCGTCCCCGATTCTGGTTCCGCAACGCGCGTGCTGTGGTCCGCAGCAGACGCTCGGCGCGGCTGAGTCTCGATTGGTAACGATTGAGGCATGCGGGACTCTCCGTGACGACTTGTTGTAACGGTCGGGGGCGAGGTGACGATCAATGGTTGTGGATGCGTCCACAAGGCGACCATGAAGGGCTTCGGCAGCCCGTTCGCCGCGGGCGGCCGTCGATGAGTGCTGGGGGATTGGTGGGGGAGTTTGAAGTGGAATCGTTCATGCAAGGGGTGGTTGCGGCCGGACGAAGTGTCGGAGCCGCCGCCTAGCCTCAACCTCAGGCTGATCACGTCGATCTCTGAGGGGGGCTCATGACGATTCAGCATCCTGAGTTTGAGCAGGAGCAGCGGTACATCGAGCAGGCCTATGATCTGCTCGACCGGGGATTGGCAGACGCCGAGCAGAACATCGTGAACTTCGAGGCGCTGCACCGATCGACAGCCCATGCAATGAATCGGGCCCTAGCGATCCTGCGGAACTCTCGCGGCTCTGGTCAGTTGGTCTTCGGGCGGATGGACCGCGAGGACGAGCAGCTCTATATCGGGCGTCGCCGGGTCTACGACACCGACCGGAACCTCGTGGTGGTCGGATGGCACGCGCCTGCGGCCGCGGCCTTTTACGACGCGACGCCCCAGGAACCGGGCGACCTGGTTCTGAAGCGGGTTTTCATCGAGCAGGACCGTCGCTTGCAGCGTGTCGTGGACGAGGTGGTTCGCCAGACCGCGCAGTCCATCGCGACCAGCGCCGGAGATGCCTCGATCAGCGACGCGCTGCTACAAGAGCTCGATCGTTCGCGTGACGGCGCGATGCGCGAGGTCGTCGCGACGATCCAGTCCGAGCAGTACCGCGTGATCCGTCACCCGGGTGATGGCGTCGTCGTCGTGCAGGGCGGACCAGGCACGGGAAAGACGGTTGTCGGCCTTCATCGGGCCGCCTGGCTGGCTTTCAATCGCCCGGACATCAGGAAGCTCGGCATGCTGGTGGTCGCTCCGAGCACGACGCTGTTGACCTACTTCAGCGGTGTCCTTCCGTCTCTCGACGTGTCTGACATCGACCAGATGGATCTCGATTCCCTGTACGGCGGCGAGGCGCGGGCGACGACCGTCGAACCGGTCGAGACCGCGCGGATCAAAGGCAGCGCGGCCATGAGTGTCTTGCTGCGTCGTGCCTTGGATCAGCGGATCGGCTGGGACGAGGACGAGCTCGTGTTGCCACTCGGGGCAGACCGGATCCGGATCCCGGGCGACGAGATCTACCGGCTCGTGGAAGACATCAAGGGGCGAGTCCTACCTCACAACGAAGCGAGAGATGTACTCCGCCAGGCGTTGTCGGCCCTGGCGGCCAAGAACCACGCCGATGCCCAGCGACTGCAGAACCGTCCGGTCCGTGCCAATGAGGCGACAATTCGGCGCTTGTCAGCCTTCAACAACGCCCTCGACCGGATGTGGCCGAGCTTCACTCCTGAAGAGTTCGTCCGAAGCTTGTACTCGACGCAGAGCTGGTTGATCTCTGCCGCGGAGGGACTGTTGGCAGCCGACGAGAGAGCGAGGCTATTCCGCTCCTCCTTGGACGGCGAGGCTTGGACGCGGGCCGACCTTTTCTGCCTTGACGAGGTGTCGTTCCTGCTCAACGGCGACTCCATGACCTATGGCCACATCGTTATCGACGAAGCTCAGGATCTTTCCCCGATGGAGGCCCGGGCGCTGGCGAGACGATGTCCGTCGGGCTCGTTTACGGTGCTTGGTGACCTCGCCCAAGCAACGGGCGTTTGGGTGCGTGACACCTGGCAGGAGCTGACGGAGCATCTCGCGACCGCCGACGCCTCTGTCCACACACTCACGATCGGCTACCGGGTTCCCGCTCCGGCGTTGGCCCTCGCGGCCAAGCAACTTCCCCTGGTCTCACCCGACCTGGAGCCGCCGCTATCGATTCGTGTGGGCCGCGGAGAGCCTCAGATCTGGCAAAGCTCGACTGAGGAGCTGCTGGTCGAGGTCATGACCTTGGCTGAGCGCTATCGCGACGAGAGCCTCACGTCTGGCGTCCTCCTGCCAGACGCCCTCTACGACGAGGCGCTGAGGGTCGCGGGCGATCAGCACATCAAGGTCGGGGACGGCCGAGATGGTGACTTCGCCCTCGAGGTAACTCTTGTCCCGGTGAGCTTGTGCAAAGGTCTTGAGTTCGACGTCGTGATCCTGGTTGAGCCAGCGGCTATTGCTGCTCAAAGCGTTCAGGGCGCGCGGCAGCTCTACGTCGCGATGACGCGCTGCACTCAGCAGCTGGACGTTGTCCATTGCGAGGTCCTGCCAGCAGGATTCTCACAACACGACGAACTCGGCGACGAACTGTTGGAGCGAGAGGGCGCTGCCGAATCAATGATTGACCTGCTCGGTCGGCTGAACGCCGAAGACCTGGCATTGGTCGAGAGTCTCGTACGCCGGTTGGCCGGTCCACCGGAAGAAGTGCGCGCATTGCCATCAGGGCAGCGCGACGAGGAGTGGATCCAATGACGATGCCAGGTGCAGACCACGGTCTGAACGCTGCACAGGTCGACAAGCTCACCAGGCAGATCACCCACTGGCGTGAGGATTTGCTCAACCTGGACCGCCGTCAGCGGCTGGTCTACTTCGCCCACACACGCAGCGCATCGCTCGAAATCGTCGGCGCCGAGCTCGATGAGGTGCTGGCGCAGCTCTGGGACGGAACACCTCTGCAAGCAGCCGACCTCGAGCCAGAGGAAGGTGGCGCCAACGAGGCGCCGTCCCTACCGCTGATGTCCGATGGCTTGTTGGTCAAGGACAAGACGCCTGCCAAGCTCCGAGCGTCCTGTCGGCGACTCGATCAGCTTTCTAACCAGGTCTACGCCGACCGAGGCTTCTGGACCCTCTACGCCGGCGTCGGGATGCTCCGCTGGGTTGAGCAAGACACCCAAGCGACCGTGGACAGCCCGATCCTGCTGTGTCCTGTGAAGCTCCACCGGCAGGGCAACCAGTCGCCGTACACGGCTGAACGAACCGAGGACGAGATTGTCGTCAACCCGGCACTCAAGCTCAAGCTGGAGAAGGACTTCGGGATCGAGCTCGACGACCTCGATCCCGATGGCTTCGATGTGTTCGAGGTCCTGGACGAGGTTCGCCGGCGGGTCTCCAAGTCGGCCGGTTGGGAGGTCCATCATCGGGTGGTTCTGACGAACTTCAGCTTCCATAAGGAAGCCATCTACCGGGATCTGATGGACCATCAAGACGAGTTGCTCGCCCATCCCATGGTGCAACTGCTTGCACTAGGGGATGCCGCGCCGAGCGCCGATCGCTATTCCTTCGAGGCGATCGAGGACGACGATCTCGACAAAGTCGTCGCACCTGAGGATCTGATGAGCATTCTCGATGCTGACAGCACTCAGCGGCAGTGCATCATCGCGGCCCGCGAGGGCCGGAGCTTCGTTGTCGACGGACCGCCTGGGACCGGCAAGAGCCAGACCATCGCCAACATCATTTGCGAATTGATCGCCACGGGCAAGACCGTCTTGTTCGTCAGCGAGAAGGTCGCCGCTCTAGACGTCGTTCGCAACAGACTAGCGAACGTCGGGTTGAGCGACTTTCTTCTCGAGCTGCACAGCCACGCGGCGACACGGAAGGAGGTCGTCGGGCAGCTTGGACGCGCCCTCAAGCAACGAGCGAAGGTCAAGGGGCAACTGCCCGAGTCCGAGCGCCAGTCTTTGAAAGTCGTCCGGGAGAATCTGAGCAGCTTTGCGGCCGCGATGGGAGAAGACCGGCAACCCTTCTATCAAAGTGTCTACGCGGTCCTGGGCCGCATGATGCAGCTCCGTGAGTTCCAGGTCGGCTCGGTGACGAGACCGAATGAGTGGTCTGGCTTGACGGCGGTACGACTCGAGGAGTTGCGGGCCGAGGCCGGAAGGCTGGCGCGAGCCTGGCGGCCAGTCAGCGAAGGCGCCGACTTCCTGTGGCGCGAGCTTGAAAATCCTGTTCCAACACCCGGCGAGATCGAGGCTCTGCGGAAAGCCGCCGCGTCAGCTCGTGACACAGCTATCGCGCTGGCGCGTCGGATGCATGCTGTCGACGACAGTGTTGCTTTGACTTTGCCGCAGACGATAGCCGGCGTCGAAGACCGGGTACAGCTGCTGAATCTGCTCGCCTCGAATCCAGCGGCACCAGGATCATGGCTTCAGATCTCGGATCTGGATGTCGTCAGGGAGATGGTCGGCCAGCGTCAGAAGCTCTCCGACGAGTACAACGGCGCCAGGGAGGCGCTGACGGGAATTGTCGGTTCGGCCTGGCGGGCGGTGGATCCAGACCTACTGCCGGCTGCTCGGAGTCTGGTTGATAGGGCGCCAAGTCTGCTGGAGGCCTGGGCGCCGCAGCCGACGATGACCGTTCGGCAACTACAGGCCTTGCTGGGCTTCGAAAAAGGGACCCCAGAGCGCCTCGAGGCTGTCGCGAGGGACGCCCGTCAACTGAGTTCACTGTTAGGAATCCGGGCCGAAGGGCTGAGCCTCGATCGCGCCGTGCAGTTGGCCGAGCTTGCGTCCTTGGGCGGCCAGGCAGCACTGCCGGAGCGAGACTGGCTCAATCCTGCTGTGCAATCTGCCTTGGACGAGTCCAGCAGAGTCCTCGGCGAACTGGTATCCGTCGTGAACCAACGGCGTGCGGTCATTGAACAGGTCTTTACTTCGGAGGCCCTGACCATCGACCTCGGGGCCCTCAACGTCAGGTTCTCGCAGAGCCATGTCGGTTTGCGCCGATTCAGTAAGAGCGCTCGGGCCGATCGCAAGCTCCTGCGCGGTGTCACGGTTGCCGGCAAGGTGGACAAGGGGACTCTGGCCCATCTCGACGAGGCAGTGGCCTGGCAGCGCGCTGAGCAGCACCTGGCACGTGACGAACAGACTTATGCTCCTCGATTGGGTCGGTATTACCGTCGGACCGACACAGACTTTGGTCGTCTCACAAACGCGATCTCGACAGCTCATCGAGCTGTTCAGCTTGCGGCCGGAGACTTGAACGATGGACCGATGGCGCAGCAACTGACGGTGGGCGGAAGCCCGGATCCGCAGCTTTTGATCGTCGCAGAGCGCCTTCTGGAGTCTGGTGGAGCGTGGAGCGAGGAGCTACGGACGCTGGTCGGCGACGCCGCAGCCTCCGAGCTCATCAAGTTGCCGCTGGATCTCCTTGCTGAGTCAGCTGTCGCAGCCACCTCCGCCGCTGAGCGGGGTTGTGATGCCTTGTCGACCATAGCTCAACAAGCTGGATGCGACCTGCCGATTGGCAGAGCCGTGGAAGCGCTAGAACAGGCAAGCGTCGTCGTCGGGTGTGATGCAGCCCTCTTGGACACGTTCGAGCAGGACCGTCTCGACCTGGGTGCGCACTACGACGGAGCTGAGACGACCTGGAGCGCGCTGAAAGCTGCGGTTGATTGGGCCGACAGGGTTCGCCACCTGGTTGGCGGTGCAGTCAGCGAACTGTCCGCGACCCGGATGAGCGATCCAACGATCGGTGCGGCGGAACTGGCCGAACCGCTGAATTCTTGGCGAGCGGCGTCAACGACACTCGGCACTGCCTTCCACCCCGAGCAGGCGAGGAATCTTCGCGACGAACTAGACGAAGATATCGGTGCTGCCGCCGAGTTGCTGGCGGAGATGGCAGCGTCTGCACCGGAGGACATCGCCGAGTGGGCCGCGTACACGAAGGCTGTTCGGGAACTCGAGGGTGCCGGCCTCGGTGAGGTTGTCGGCGCGCTACACGGCAGCCGAGTGCCCTCATCTTCGGTGGAAAGAGCCATTGAGCATGCCCTCCTCCAAGCCTGGGTCGAGGCGACGATGGCTGGAGATCCTCGTTTGGCCGAGTTCAGGTCAGTCGATCGTGATGCGCTGGTTCAACGGTTCCAGGGCATCGATAAGCAGTTGGTGCAGTCCGCGCATGTTGCAGTCGCAGAGGCGTGCAACCGGCGGAGACCGAAGATGGTCGGTGGCGCTGCTGCGGCCTTGATTCAGCGCGAGGCACAGAAGAAGAGCCGCCATTTACCGATTCGGGACCTGCTGGCGAGGACGGACGACATCGTTCAAGAGTTGAAGCCCTGCTTCATGATGAGCCCTCTATCGGTCTCACAGTTCTTGCCTGGATCCTTCACCTTTGATGTGGTCATCTTCGACGAGGCCTCGCAGGTCCTGCCGTCAGACGCAGTCAACTGCATCTATCGCGCCAGACAACTCGTCGTGGCCGGAGACGAAAAGCAGTTGCCACCGACGGCCTTCTTCACGCAGGCGATCGACGAGTCCGACGAGGACGAAGAGCTTGACGACTTCGAGTCGGTGCTGAAGCTCTGCAAGACCAGCTTCGCGTCCCTGCCGCTGACCTGGCACTACCGAAGCCAGCACGAAAACCTGATCGCTTACTCGAACTACAGGTTCTACTCGACTGATGGCTCGCCACTCCAAGAAGGCGGCCTGCAGACGTTCCCAGGTGCTCGCTTCAACGCACCTGATCTGGGTGTCGAGTCGTTCGTCGTCAACGGTGTCTACCGCCGCGGTTCATCGCGCGACAATCCGATCGAGGCCGAGGCGGTGGTCGACAGAGTTCTGTATCACCGACGTCATCATCCAGAGTTGTCGGTCGGCGTCGTGACATTCAGCAGCGCCCAGGAAGACACGATCACGGCGGCACTCGACCGGCGATCCGCTGACGAACCTCTACTTCGCGGTCTGCTCGAGAAGCACGACCGCCTGACTGGATTCTTCGTGAAGAATCTGGAGAACGTTCAGGGCGATGAGCGCGACATCATCATCTTCAGCGTTGGCTACGGCCCGGACGAGAACGGCAAGTTCACGATGTCGTTCGGACCGCTCAACTCCCGAGGAGGCTGGCGTCGACTCAACGTCGCGATCACGAGAGCCCGCATGCGGGTCGAGGTCGTGAGCTCGTTCCGAGCCGGCGAGATGCACGAGACCAGCAGCGACGGCGTTCGCCATCTCCGCGGATACCTGGACTTCGCCCAACGAGGTGTCGCAGCGCTGGCACTGGAACTGGACGAGGGCGAGCATGATGTCGAGAGCCCGTTCGAGGCGGATGTGTTGCAGGCAATCCGCTCCTGGGGATACGAGGTCGTGCCGCAGGTGGGCACGGCCGGTTACCGGATCGATCTCGGTGTGCGACACCCCGATCGGCCAGGCGAGTATGTGCTTGGCGTCGAGTGTGATGGCGCCGCGTACCACTCGGCAAAGACTGCCCGGGATCGAGACCGTCTGCGCGGCGCAGTACTGGAAGGACTTGGCTGGCGACTGCATCGGATCTGGGGACTCAGCTGGTATCGCGATCGTGAGGGGCAGTTGGACCGCCTCCGATCCGCGATAGAAGGGGCGATCGCGGGTGAGAAGTCAGCAGCGACCGAGCCAGCAAGAGGCGCCCAACCACTGGCTGTCGAGATGGAGGAGATCGATCTCGACGAGCCGCCTGAATGGGCAGTGACCTATGTTCCCTATGCCGAGCCCGCGCCGTACAGCTATTACGAATTGGGCAGCGTCGAGGCGCGGGAACCGTTGCGGACCTACCTGACTGGTCTGTTCCGTCACGAGGCGCCGATCCACCGCGACTTGGTCAACAAGAGAGTGAGGGCGGCGTTCAGTGTCGGGCGGATCGGATCAGCCATCCGCGACAACATAAGCTTCGTCGCCAGGAGATCACGGGTCGATGGCATACCGATCCGCCTCGATTCGTCGGGCTTCTATCGACTGGACCAGGTAGTAGCCGCGTCGGTTCGTGTGCCAGCCGACGCCGAGGACGTCCGGTCCGTTCAGCACGTGCCGGCCGACGAACTCGACCTCGCGGTCATCGGCGTAGTCGTCGACGCCGTCAGCGCGGGCGATGCTGAGGTGCTTGCGGCCGTTCGTGGGATGTTTGGCTGGCGGCGCAGTGGCTCCGACATCGTCGCCGCGGTAGAGGCCTCCATCAAGCGCTGCGTCGACAGTGGTGCGGTCGAACGTATGGCCTCAGGGTCTCTCCGTCTCGGCATCGCGTCAGCGCCGAACTAGCAAGGGACGTTCAGGTCGCGGAGGAGAAGTCGCTGATGTTGGAGAGACCCGGGGGCGACCGGTCAGCGTTCTCGGGTGGGAGAACCGGGCGTATGGCGAGGGCCGATGGGCCGTTCGAGGTCGCCGCGCGGAGGTGTCGCGGCACCGGCTGCTGGTGGCACGCCTTCCAGACCCTTCATTGCTTGAGCCAGGTCGGGAGGTAGTGGTCGGCGAACTGGGGCGATCGGGCGGGTTGGGTCTTTGCCCGGGCCGACGGCCGGCTCGACGTTGGGGAGGCTGTCCAGCTCGGCCAGAGGTGCACCTCTGGTACGGCCAAGACGATTGGCCGCAACCTCGAAAGGGCGGCCGTCTTTTCGAGGCTCGAATGCCATGACCTGACGGACCGGCGGATGGTCAGCTGCTGCGCCTTCGAACTCGCGATAGATCAGTCGATGAGAAGGTCCCATCGCCCGCCCACGTCGAGTGAACTCCGCGACCACCGTGAGCTTGATCTCGGCGCAGTCGCGGAGGTCAGGGTGGCGATCGGAGTAGCCGAGGCGCTCACCGTCGAGGTCCGCTTCCCGGCCGTCTCGTAGGGCGCTCAGACCGGTGCGGACGGCTGCGAACTGTTGAGCCTCTGGGCCGGAGGGATCTTGCAGGACCTTCGTGTGGAGGTCGCGGAGTTGAGCTTGCAGTTCCGGATGGACCATCAGGTGGTACTTCGCGGTCATGGTCGCGGCGTTGTACCGTCGTTCGGGGGTTCGTCATCGTCGTCGAGATCCCAGCCGAACTCCTGTGCGAGGTCGTCGACTGGCACGTACTGATTCGGCGATGCACTTGCCAGACGCTGCCGGGCGACCTGTCGGGTACGGTCGGCCTGGGCGGACTCTTCGGCGAGCGCGTCCAGACGCTCCCATTCCTCGAAGGAGATGACGACGCCCTCGGGCTTGCCTTCGTCGCCGAAGAACAACGGCTCTGCCTGGCCTGCCTTGAAGCGATGCAGCATCCGAGGCAGGTTGAGCGCAGCGGTCGGCGTATCGATGATGAGCAGACGCTCGCCATTCTCGCGGTCGTACGGTGTTTCCGAGGACATCCGGACTCCCTCCAGCGATGACATCATCATCACCTTATGGCAGCGACGGCTGACCGCGTGGGAGCTTTCCACAGGTCTGAGGCATCGTCTCTCATGGCCAAGGTTCCGACCAGCCTTAGCTCTGAGCCTTATGGGTCGCCTGTGATGCACGGACGGCAACGACGTTGAAACAGCTGGTCGACATCGCCGGAGCGGACCACAATGGTCGGGCTTTGCTCGATGGCCAAAGTTGATTGCGACGGTCGCCTACATACTCACTGCTTCGGCGCTGCGGCGGGCTCGTGCTCGACCACGGTTCCTGTCTCGAGCGGGGGTGCTGTCGTGCAGCTGAGGTGGGGTTCTGCATCCGGGACGGTGCGGCGGCGGTGTAATAGGTGGGCGATGGTGCCCCAGACGCCACGGCGGAAGAGGAGAACGACCACCACGAAGATTAGGCCGGTGATTAGGCCGGGGCCGGTGATGTTCAGCGGGCCGAGGTGGATGCCGGAGGTCGCGACGTAGTCCTCGACCTGGACGATCAGGGCGGCGCCGATGGTGCTGCCCCAGAGGGTGCCGATGCCGCCGAGGACGGTCATGATCACGACCTTGCCGGAGGTGGTCCAGTAGACCTCCTGGAGGGAGGCGAACCCGTGGCTGATCGCATACAAACCGCCAGCGAGCCCGGACAGACCCGCGGAGATAACGAAGACCATTACCTTGTATCGGTCCACCGGGTAGCCGAGGGAGCGGGAGCGGGCGGGGTTCTCGCGAATCGCGACCAGCACCCGGCCGAAGGGCGAATGGACCACCCGCCAGGCGATCCATAGGCCGAGAAGCGCCAGGGGCAGGCCGGCGTAGTAGAAGTAGAACGGGTCTGATAGATCCAGCCCGAACAGGTTCTTCGGGATGCCCTGCAGGCCGTTCTCCCCGCCGGTCAGACTCCGCCACTGGTTCGCGACGTAGTACACCAGCTGTGCGAAGGCGAGAGTCACCATCGCGAAGTAGATGCCGCTACGCCGTACTGCGAGCAGCGCGATCGGCACGGCCAGCACCATCGCCACCACGGCCGCGCCGGCAATCGCGACGGGGAAGGGCGCGCCGGTCTTGATGGCGATCGTGCCGGCCGTGTACGCCGCGCTGCCCCAGAACGCCGCATGGCCGAACGACAGCAGTCCGGTGAATCCGAGCAACAGATCGAGCGCGACCGCGAACAGGGCCCACGCAATGATGTCCATCGCGATCGGCGGGTAGATGAGCCAGGGCAGCGCGAGCGCGATCAGCAGTCCGCCGAGCACGGCCACCAGTCGCCACAGGCGAGGCATTGCCGCCAACTTGCGGATCACCAGTGCCGTCATCAAATAGGTCGCGGTTCCTCCCTGTCTTTCAAGGCGGGGAGGAACCGCGACTCCCTCCCCTCAAGGTGGTCGCCGAACTGTCGGCGGTGGCTGGTTGAGTAGGTGCCGTGTCTCGTTATCGCTTGTATCCCACACCGGCGCAGGCTGCTGGGCTGATGGCGCATTGCGGACAAGCCCGGTACGTGTGGAACCTGGCCGTCGAGCAATGGTCGATGTGGACACGTGACAAAAGACCCACGCCGGGATTCGTTGAGCAGGCCCGGCAACTGACCGAAGCGCGTGCTGTGTTTGGCTGGTTGCGTGGCGGATCGCAGACCGTTCAGCAACAAGCGCTGCGGGACTTCGACCAAGCACGGCGGAACTTCTTCGCCGGCAGCCACCGCCGCCCTACATGGCGCAAGGCCGGACGGAATGAAGGTTTCCGTATCGTCGGCCCGCAAGCCGGCCGGGTTGAGCAAGTCAGCCGTAAGTGGGCGCGCGTGCTGGTCCCGAAGGTCGGCTGGGTGCGGTTCCGGGTATGTCGTGCACTGCCCGAGGCCAAGTCGTACCGGGTCAAGCGTGACAGCGTGGGCCGCTGGCATATCGCGTTCGCTGCGGTGCCGGACCCGATCCCGGCGCCGGGCAACGGTGAGGTCGTAGGTATCGATCGCGGTGTGACCGTGTCCGCGGCGCTGTCCACCGGTGAACTGCTCAATTGCCCAGGATTGTCGGAGTTCGAGCAGCGGCGACTTATGCATCTTCAGCGGCGACTCGCCAGGGCGCAGCGCGGCTCGAATCACAGGAAGCGCGTCAGAGCCGCGATAGCGAAACTGCACGCCCGCGCCGCGGCTCGCCGCAAGGACTGGGTCGAGAAGACATCCACAGATATTGCGCGCCGATTCGACATGATCCGCGTCGAAGACCTCCGGGTCGCGCAGATGACGCGGCGGTCGAAGCCGAAGCCAGACCCCGCCAGGCCGGGTAGCTACCTGCCGAACCGGCGACGCGCCAAAGCCGGGCTGAACCGTGGCATCCGCAGCCAAGGTTGGGGTCTGCTTGTTCAGCGGCTCGAGCACAAAGCGGCCGGCAGGGTCGAGAAGGTCAGCCCTGCGTACACGAGTCAGACGTGTTCGCGTTGCGGGCATTGTGCATCTGGAAACCGCGAGAGCCAAGCGTTCCAGTGCCAGTCCTGCGGCCACAGCGACCATGCAGACCTGAATGCCGCAATCAACATCGCCGCCGGACGGGCGGTCAGTGCGCGCCGAGACAAGCCAGTACGGATGTCTGTGAAGCGTGAACCTCAACTCACTACCTTCCGCGTAGATGGGTTGGAATCCTCGTCGGTTACGGCGGGGAGGACGTCAAACGGCAGTCTCCTCGCGGCCGAAGAGGCCGGCTGGGCGCCATAGGAGCACTATGGCCATCAGGATGAAGACTGACGTCGTGGCCAGTCCGGGGATGTAGACGTTGCCTAGGGCTTGCAGCATGCCGATCAGGAAGCCGGCGGCTACCGAGCCGAAGATCGAGCCTAGGCCGCCGATGACGACTACGGCGAAGACGAGAATGATCAGGTCGGCGCCCATGAGAGGGCTGACGGCCCGCATCGGAGCAGCCAGTACTCCGGACAGCCCGGCCAGGGCGATCCCGAAGCCGAAGACCGGGGAGATCCAGCGGCCCACGTCGATGCCCATCGCCCGAGTCAACTCCGGGCGTTCGGTGGCGGCGCGGATGATCATTCCCACTCGGGTGCGGGCCAGGAGCAACCATGCGCCCAGCGAGACCAGTACGGAAAAGACCAGAACGAAAACCTGGTACGCGGGGAAGTCGAACAAACCCAGATCCACGCTGCCTCGAAGGCCGGCTGGTTGCGGGTAGGGCTGGGGTTGCGAGCCGTACTTCATCCGCAGGAGGTCCTGGATGATCAAGGTCAGGCCGAAGGTGAGCAGGAAATTGTAGAGCGGGTCGAGCGCGACCAGGCGGCGTACGAGCAGACGCTCGAGCGCCATTCCGACCGCACCGAGCACCAACGGCACGACGACGAGCGCGACCCAGAAGTTGACGCCGGCCTCGTTGAGCAGGATGAAGGCGCCGAAAGCGCCGAGCATGTAGAACGCGCCGTGGGCGAAGTTGACCACGCCGAGCATTCCGAAGATGACGGCCAGGCCAAGGGCCAGCAGGGCATAGAAACTGCCGTTGACCAGGCCGTTGAAGGCGTGTTGAAGAACGTCAGCCATGAAGAGATACCGCTCCTAGCCCATCTTGCAGGTGCTCTCGGACACCGGCTTGAACGCCTTGTCCGCGGGAATGGTGGTCAGGATCTTCTCGTAGTCGTAGTCCTCCTTGACCTCGTTCTTCGGCTTCACCTCGGCCAGGTAGACGTCGTGGATGACGCGGTGGTCCTCGGCGCGGATCTTGCCGTTGCGGAGGAAGAAGTCGTTGATCTCCTTGCCTTCCAGGTTCTTCACGACGTCGTCGGAGGCGTCGGTGCCGGCTGCCTGGACGGCTTCGAGGTAGTTCATCGCGGCGGAGTAGTTGCCCGCGTGCGCGTACGACGGCCGGGAGCCGGTCTTCTCCTTGAACTTGTCGGCCCATTCGCGGTTCTGCTGGTCGAAGTTCCAGTACCAGGCGTCGGTGAACTTCGTGCCGGCCAACGCGTCCGGACCGAGCGAGTGGATGTCGGTGATGAACATCAGACCGACCGAGAGGCTGACACCTTTGTCCTTGAGCTTGAACTGGTTGTACTGCTTGACCAGGTTCACCAGTTCACCACCGGCGTGCATGGTGCCCAGCACGTCGGGCTTCGCGGCCGGGGCCTGCAGCAACTGTGAGGAGAAGTCTCCACTGGTGTTCGGGAACTCCGACGACTTCTTGCCGACGACCTTGCCACCGGCGGTGGCGACGGCCTTGGAGAAGCTCTTCTCCATGTCCTGGCCGAACGCGTAGTCGGGGTAGACGAGGTACCAGTTCTTCGCGCCGGCCTCGGTCACCGCAGTACCGGTTCCGTTGGCCAGCATGTAGGTGTCGTAGGCGTAGTGGAAGGTGTACTTGTTGCACTTGTCGCCCGTCAGCGCGGTCGTGGCCGCAGTGATGTTGAAGTAAAGCTTCTTCTTGGCCAGCGCCTGGCCCGCGACCGCGAGGGCGGCGGACGAGGTCGGTACGTCGAGGATGATGTCGGCCTTCTGCCGGTCGTACATCTCCTGCGCCTTGGTGTTGGCCACCTCGGGCTTGTTTTGGTGGTCGGCGACGACCACCTCGATGTCCTTGCTGACGGCATCGTCGCCGTGCTTGGCCTTGAAGTCGTCGACGGCCATCTGGACCGCCTTGACCGCGTTCGGGCCGGACAGTTCGCTGTAGATGCCGGTCTGGTCGTTGATGACGCCGAGCACGATCTTGTCGTCGCTGATCTTCCCGCTGCCACCGGACGGGCCGCCCGCCCCGCCGCCGCAGGCCGCGAGCAGCGAGACGGCCGCCAGGGTCGAGATCGCCGGAATGAGGTTTCGTCGCATGGGTTTCTCCTCCGATGATGCGTTAGATGCCGAGGTACTCGAGCAGTTCGTGCTCGCGTTCCTTGACCTCGGTGTTGTCCAGCGTCTGCGCGACCCGGCCTTGGGCGAGCAGGTAGTGGCGGTCGGCAACGGTCGAGGCGAACCGGACGTTCTGTTCGACCAGCAGGACCGTCACCCCGGCCGCCTTGACGTCGCGCAGGATGTCGCCGATCTGGTGCACGAGGACCGGGGAAAGACCTTCGGTCGGCTCGTCGCAGAGCAGCAGGCGCGCGCCCATCCGTAGTACGCGGGCGATGGCGAGCATCTGCTGCTCGCCGCCGGAAAGCTTGGTACCGGGGAACTTCCGGCGATCCTTGAGAACCGGGAACGACTCGTAGACGCGGTCCACGGACCAGGCGCTGTCGCTGATGGTCGGTGGAAGTCTGAGGTTCTCCTCGACGCTCAGGCTGGCGAAGATGCCGCGGTCGTCCGGTACCAGGCCGAGGCCGCGGCGGGCGCGCCGATGAGCCGGTACGCCGGTGATGTCGGTGCCGTCGAGGGTCACCTTCCCCGCCGTGGGGCGGTGGAGTCCCATCAGGCAGCGCAGGAGGGTGGTCTTGCCGGCGCCGTTCCGGCCGACAAGGGTGACCACTTCACCGGCTGCCACGTCGAGGGACACGTCCCGCAGTACCTGCGCTTCGCCGTACGACGCGTTGATGCCTTGCACGCTAAGCAGCGGACTCACCGCCCAGGTAGGCCTCGATCACTCGGGAGTCATTGCGTACTTCGTCGTACGTGCCCTCGGTGAGGATCTGGCCGAACTGGAGCACGGTTACTCGATCGGCGAGACCCGCGACAACGCTCATGTTGTGCTCGACGAGTACGACCGTGCGGTTCGTGCGGATCCGTTTGACGAGGTCGACCGTCCGCTCGACGTCTTCCATGCCCATGCCGGCTGTCGGCTCGTCGAGCAGGAGAACGGCGGGATCGAGAGCTAGCGCGAGGGCAAGCTCGAGTGCACGCTTTTGCCCGTACGCAAGGGTTCCAGCCGGTACTTCGCGCTGCCGGGCGAGGCCGACCTCGTCGAGCAGTTCGCCGGCGCGATCGCGGAACTTGGTCAGGACCCGGTCGGATATCCAGAAGCGGTGGCCCAGTTTCGTCGTTCCCATCAGGGCTAGCTCGACGTGCTGCTGGAGCGTCAACTGCTCGAACAGATTGGTGATCTGGAACGAGCGGGCCACACCCAGCCGGGCGATCCGTTCCGGCGAGGAGCCGGTGATGTCGCGGCGGCTCAGCTTGATCTGGCCGGCGGTGGGCTTGAGGAAGCCGGTGAGGAGATTGAACAGCGTGGTCTTGCCGGCGCCGTTCGGGCCGACCAGGGCGTGTACGTGACCTTCCGCGACGGTGAGGTCGACGCCGTTGACGGCGGTGAAGCCGCGGAAGGTCTTCGTCAGTCCGGTGGTCTCGATCACCGCCCCGGAATCGCGTCCGGGGGCGTTGCTTGGATCCATGGGTGGAACCTAGGTGCGCGGTGAGTGACCTTCCATGTCGTCGGGCTACACAGTGCGGGCCTGATTGGTGTGGTGTCCGCACAGGGCATGCGGGCTGCTCGGTGGTCTATCGGGCTGTCGTGACGGTGAACGGCCGCGCGGGCGGAATCGCGGAGGAAAGTCTTCCGCGATGAGTGAGAAGATCCGGAGATGTTGGAAACCTCTGCGCGGCTTCTTCGGCTCCTGTCGCTGCTCCAGGCGCGTCGGGATTGGAGCGGGCCTGATTTGGCTGAGCGACTGGGGATCTCTACTCGGACCTTGAGGACCGATGTGGAGCGGTTGCGGACGCTGGGGTATCCGGTGGAGGCGCGGCCGGGAGTGGCTGGTGGGTATCGGTTGGGGGCGGG
Organism: Kribbella sancticallisti; assembly: GCF_039530625.1. Classification (NCBI taxonomy): domain Bacteria; kingdom Bacillati; phylum Actinomycetota; class Actinomycetes; order Propionibacteriales; family Kribbellaceae; genus Kribbella; species Kribbella sancticallisti. The sequence goes on from NZ_BAAAOS010000019.1 coordinate 426,390, forward strand.
GGCTGAGTTGCCGCCGCTGTTGCTGGATGACGAGGAAGCCGTGGCTGTGGCGGTTGGGTTGGGGGCCGCGGCAGGCGGGAGTGTGGCGGGGATTCAGGAGACGTCTGTTCGGGCGTTGGTGAAGTTGCAGCAGGTGTTGCCGTCTCGGCTTCGGCATCGGGTCAAGGCGTTGCAGGGGGCGATGGTGACGGTGTCGGGGAGTGGGCCGATGGTTGATGCTGAGGTGTTGACGGCTATCGCTGGGGCTATTCGGGCGAATGAGCGGTTGCGGTTTGAGTATTCGAAGGAGAGCGGGGAGGTTGGCGTTCGCAGTACGGAGCCGCATCGGTTGGTGGCTTGGGGGAGGCGGTGGTATTTGGTCGCTTGGGATGTGGAGCGGGAGGGGTGGCGGACGTTCCGGGTGGATCGGATTGTGCCGAGGGTGCCGACTGGGCCGCGGTTTGTGCCTCGGGAGTTGGATGAGGAGAAGCTCACGGACTTCGTGAAGAGGACGGTGGGGACGGCGTCTTGGCAGTATCGGGCTCGGGTGGTGGTGAAGGCGTCCGCCCAGTATGTGCAGGGCCGGATGCCGATCCCGATTGACGCGGAAGTCGTTGATGAGAGCACGTGTGTTGTGGAGCTGGGGTCGGATAGTCCGCATCAGCTCGCGTTGTGGCTGGGGATGCTGGACGCGGACTTCGAGGCGGTCGACGCCCCGGAGTTGGCTGACGAACTGCGCAAGATGGGCGATCGGTATCACCGAGCGGCTGGGCCAGCCTAACTACCTGTCGCGTTCCGGTGGATGGTCGCGATGTTGGTGCGTCGATGGATGGTGCGAGGCGCGAGTTGCGCGGCCCGACGTGGCACCGGTTGCGGGAGCTATGTCTGAGGCTGCGGCGAGGGCTCGGCGGAGGTCGGGTGGAAGAGGTTGGCGAGCCGGGGCCGCTGGACCCTGCTGCGCTCGTGGGCCTGAGGTCGGGCGTCGGTCAGGGATGGACCCGAATTCTTCGACGCGGACGCCGAGCTTTCGGTTGAGGCGGGCCGCGGCGACGATGAAGGGGCGGTCATCGCGGCGGGGTTCGAAGGAGACGGCCTCGCGGTACGGCGGACCGCCGTCCTCGGCTTCGAACTCGCGGTAGATCAGGCGGTGGGACGGGCCCAGTTCGCGGTCGCCGCGAGATTCCGGGATGGCTTGCAGCTTGATCTCGGCGCAGTCGCGGAGGTCGTGGTGTCGCGGCGAGTAGCCGAGGCGACGGCCGTCGAACTCCTCTTCGCGTCCGTCGGCCAGTGCCTTGAGACCGTCGATGACTGTCTTGAACTCGCGATCACGCAGGCCACCCGGTTGGCTCCGTGCGGCCTGCTGCAGAACGAAGAGGTGCCGTCTGAGCTCCGGCCGGATGATCAGCCGGTACTGCGTACTCAAGGCTTCGGCTTGTCCGCGTCACCGGTTCCCTCCTCGAGATTTATGCCGAGCTCGGCTGCAACGTCCTCGAAGGGCACGGACGGACCCGCGTTCTTGTCGGCGAGCCGCTCTCGGGCGATCTGGTAAGTCTGGTCGAACCCTTCCTCGCCGGCAGCTATAGCCATCAGCCGCCGCCACTGGTCCCAAGAGATGACCACACCCTCGGGCTGGCCGGCATGGCCGAAGATCAGCGGCTCCTGCTCTCCTTCGCGGAAGCGGACCAGCATGTCAGCGAGATGAGCCGCGGCGACGGAGGTCTCGATGACCCAGGCAGTTTCACCGTCAGGCAGCAGGTACGGCGTCTCGGAGTTCATGGAGTTTCCTTCCCGGTGGGGCGTTTTAACAGGATAGGCCGGGAGGGCTACCGGGCTGGGGAGTTATCCACAGCGGCTTGGTCAGGTGAAGAGGTGGGCGTTGAGCTCGCGTACTGCGGGCGCCAGGTCGGGGTATTCGATGACCTCGAGGCCTGCGGAGGTGAGGAGTTCTACGCCTTCGCAGTCTACGAACAGGGAAGGTTCGCGCCAGGCCAGAACGACTCGGGGGATGCCGGCGGCCAGGATCAACTGCGTGCAGGTGCGAGGGCGGGAGGCGCGTTTGCTGCAGGGTTCGAGGGTGGTGTAGATGGTTGCGGTGGGCAAGCGGGAGTCATCCGGAGACAGCTTGCTCAGGGCAACTTCCTCGGCGTGGTCCTTGGGGTCGGTCTCGCGGGAGTAGCCGGTGGAGATGATCTGGCCGGCGTCGTCGAGGATGATCGCGCCGACGGCGAACGCGGTCTGCGACGGCGGGCAGGAGCGGGACAGGTCGATCGCCTGCTCCAGCCAGTAGCGGTCGTCGTGGTCAGTCATCGGCAGGCCTCTCCAGGAGATAACGCACCAAAACTACGTCACCGAGCCGGCGTACTTCGGCCAGGTCCATCCGGTGCGCGGAGTCGTGCGGGAAGTTGCCGGGGGCGACGAAGCGTGGGGCGGCCGGGTCGCCGACGAAGAGCGGGGCGATGACGAGGTGGAGTTCGTCCGCCAGGCCGTCGGTGAGGAACTGGGTGAGCATCGTCGTTCCGCCCTCGACCAGCAGGCGCTGGATGCCGCGGGTGGCGAGGTCACGGAGTACGGAGGGGAGGTCGGGGGCCTCGATGACGGTCGCGACCTTGTCCAGAGAGGTCCGCTCAGGGGCGGTGGTGTAGATGAGCTTTTCGACGTCGCCTGCGGTGAAGAAGTTGGCGGTCGGGTCGAGGTCGCCGGTGGACGTAATGGTGACCTTGACGGGGGAGAAGGGGCGACCGGCGGCGACTCGGCGCTCGCGGCGTTCGGGGGAGCGGACCAGGAGGCGGGGGTTGTCCCGGCGGATGGTGTTCGCGCCGACGAGGATCGCGTCGACGCTCGCCCGTACTTCGTCGACCCGGTCGAAGTCCTCGTCGTTCGAGAGCAGCAACCGCTGGTCTGTGGTGTCGTCGAGGTAGCCGTCGATCGACGCGGCGGCCGACAGTACGACGTACGGGCGATCGGGCACGTGGCTCCTCCGAAATCGGGATCTAGTGCTTCAGCAGGAGCGTATGACGGCTCAGCCGCCGCGGCGGATGCCGGTGATGGCGAAGCGCTCGACGCCTTGAAGATGAGCGCCGACTGATACGACGATCGTCAGGGCGGGATCGGTCGCGCCGCGGAAGCTGACCCGGGTCGACCACGGTTGACGTTCACCGCCGGCAGCGAGACAGCAGAACGAGCCGATCGGCTCGGCGGACGACGGCTGACGGACTTCTACTCGAATGGTCTCGTCCACGCCGGTGATCAGGCCGCCCGCGGTCACTGGAGAGGTCACGGTCGCGGCGTACCGGGGGCGGCTCAGCGTCAGCGTGCTGTCGATGGAGCCGACCACCTCCCACGGCGCGTCCTCTCCCTGACCGATCCGGACCAGATGCAGCACGGCTGCGACGATGAGGGGGCCTTCGTCGCCGTGAAAGCCTACGGCGACCCGCGCGTCGTCGCCTCGGATCGTGCGGGACACCACCTGGTCGACCTCGTTGAAGCCGAGGAACTCGGTGGTGAAGGTCAGCGCGGTCTGATCCGCGTCCAGATGCCACGGCTGCTGCCCGCCGGCGCGGTACTGACGCTGCCACTCGATGGCCTCCGCTACTGAGGTGAACGGCCACAGTGGCTGAAATCTGAACGGCCTCGGCGACGGCGACGGCGAGTCGGTAGGCGTCGGCGAGGTTGTGCGTGTCGGTGAGGTGGGCTTCGACGTGGTGGGCTTAGGCGAGGGGTTGGCTGTGGCTGACGGCCGCGGCGGCGTCGTACGAGTCGGCGAAGTACTGGCCGAGGGCAAGGGAACAGCGGGCTGGCCCGAGTCCGTCTGCCCGCCGAGGTACACGACAGCGAGCCCGGACAGTACTGCGGACAGCAGTGTGATCGCCGCGGCCGCTGCGACGATGACCGCCGCTCGCGTACGACGATTCGGCCGCCCCTGTGGGTCTGATGTCATGGCTGTTTCCCCTGACTTGAGGAAACCTCACAAACGGCCGCCTGGGCAGACCAATCGCGCAGGGTTATACAACTGATGCCCTTTACGTGGTGTGTGTGACTGTCCCGCTTAAGTAGTCAACCGGGCCAGCAGGCGGCCGGCGCGTGCGCTGAGTTCATCCAGCGACTCGGCGATGAGCGCTACGGGTGGGGAAAGGAGAAGGGCCAACTGGCGACTGGCTGACTTGGCCGTGTCGTCGAAGACGCCGTGGGAGCCGTGGTCGCCGGGGACCGGGTCGTTGAGATTGTCGGGACGGTTCGGGGTTTCGGGTTCGTCCACCTGCTGGCTGTCGTAGCCGGTCTTCCCCAGGAAGGCGTCCAGCAGCGGGGCGGCTACGCGGTTCCCGAGGATGGTGTAGACGGTGGGTAGGCCGACCCAGATCTGCCGGCGGTTGTGGTGCGCGGCGTGCCAGATCGCTTCGGCGGCTAGTTCAGGTTGATAGATCGGCGGGACCGGCTGAGCCTTGCGGTTGAGCTTCGAACGCTGGATCCGGAATTGCGGAGTGTTGACGGCCGGCATCTGTACTTCGGCGATGCGGACGTTGCTCTCGTCGTGGAGCAACTCGCAGCGGATGGAGTCGGTGAAACCTTGCGCGGCGTGCTTGGCGCCGCAATACGCCGATTGCAGGGGAATTCCGCGGTACGCCAGCGCCGAGCCGACCTGGATGATCACGCCCTGATCGCGCGGGATCATCCGCTGAAGGGCGGCGCGGGTTCCGTTCACGAAGCCCAGGTACGTGACCTCGGTGACGCGGCGGAACTCTTCCGGCTCGAGGTCCAGGAACGGTCCGAAGACGGTCGCCATCGCGTCGTTGATCCAGACGTCGATGGGGCCGAGTTCGTCCTCGATCTGCTTCGCGGCCCGCTCGACGGCTTCGTGATCACTCACATCAGCCTGTACTGCGACCGCCCGGCTGCCGGTGTACTCGACCTCCGCCTCCGCCGCGCTGAGCCCCTCGTCGCCCCGCGCGATCAGCCCCACGTCGTACCCACGCTCGGCGAACAGCCGCGCGGTAGCCCGCCCGATTCCAGCACTTGCCCCGGTGATAGCCACAACACTCATGTCCCGCCGGTGCCCATCATCGCCGTCCCTAGTCGCCGAAACGTGCTTACGATCGATGCGTGGGCGGGGAGACCGGAGAAGGGAGCCATCGTGATCGCTCGGATTTGGCGGACTGGCCTGGACGAGAGCCGGGCGGCGGAGTACGACGCGTTCGCGGTTGAGCGGTCGCTACCGATGTTCCGGCGGCAGGACGGCATCCGCGCGGCGTTCCTGGTGAGGCCGGAGACCGGTCGCGCGGTGATCACTTTCTGGCGGGATATGGCGGCGGTCGACGCGCTGGCGCGGTCCGAGGACTACCTCCAGACCGTCGAGGCGATCCTGGCGGCAGGCTTCCTCAGGCCCCCGCAAACGGTCGAACTCCTGGTTGTCGACCAGCCATGGATAGCGCCGGACCTGGTCTGACGAGCCCTGGCTTCGGTCACGCACCGTTAGCGCCAGGTTCTTGTGGGTGGGCACGGACCCGAGGATCATGGAGCGCGAACACGGGGACCGGTGACGAGGCGGGGGAAGCTCGTGGGGCGGACCGAGGGCGACGACGCGCGGTGGGTCGAGTTCGTCGTGCTGACGGAGGACGAGGACGACGCCGACCGCGCGGATCGGCTCGCGCGCCAGTTGCGCAGGGAGTTGGCCGAGCGGGAGTTCGAGACGCGTTCGGTGACGGCGGCTGCTCCCGGCGACACCAAGGGGGACGTCGCGGTCTTCGGAGCGATCGCGGTCGCGCTGGTCGGGGCGGGCGGCATGATCCCGACGCTGATCGACGTACTGCGGGACTGGCTCGGCCGGCGGACCGGCCCCGACCGGATCTGCGTCAGGATCGGGGACGACTCGGTCGAGTTGGACCGGCCGAGCTTCAGTGAGCGGGAGGAACTGCTCCAGGCGTTCCTCGCCAAGCACTCGGACCGGTGAAGCATGGGTCGCCGGCTGGCGTTGCTGATCGCGACCTACGAGTACGAGGACACCGGGCTCAGGAGGCTCACCACCCCGGCGCACGATGCGGAAGCTCTCGCGGCCGTGCTGGAGGATCCCGAGATCGCGGGCTTCGAAGTACGGACTCTCGTCAACGCTCCGACGCATGAGGTCGGCGAGGCGATCGCGGAGTTCTACGGCGAGAGCCGGCGCGACGATCTCACGCTGCTCTACTTCACCGGTCACGGGCTGAAGGACGACAACGGGCGGCTGCACCTGGCCATGTCCAACACCAAGCGGGATCGCCTGCGGTTCACCGCGTTGTCGGCACAGTTGGTCGACGAGGCGATGTCCGACAGCCTTTCCCGTCAGAAGATCCTCGTCCTGGACTGTTGCTACAGCGGTTCGTACGAGACGCAGCGGTTCGCCAAGGCGGACTCCGCTGTGCACACGTTGGAGCGGCTCGGCGGTCGCGGGCGCACGGTTCTGACCGCGTCCGACTCGACCCAGTACGCCTTCGAGGGCAGCACGATCCATGGCGAGGCCGCGCAGTCCGTCTTCACCCGCCATCTGGTGGAAGGGCTTCGAGACGGTACCGCGGACCTGGACGGTGACGGCGACATCACCGTCGACGAGCTCTACAACTATGTCTACGACCGAGTCACCGCCGAGCAGCCCAACCAGCGGCCGAAGAAGTTGGACCAGGTCGAGGGCCGGACGATCGTCGCCGCCAACGTGAACTGGAGTCTGCCGGGTCACCTGGCCGAGGCTGTCGTCAGTCCGTTGCCAGGAGCACGAGAAGCGGCCGTGGGGCAGCTCGCTCAGTTGAGGTGGTCCGGCAACGATCTCGTCCGCCGTACTGCGGATCGCCGGCTCGAGGAACTCCTCGAAGACGACAGCCGGGCCGTGTCCGCGGCAGCCCGCGCGGCCCTCGACGCTCCCGCGCCACCGATGCCGATCCCGGCGGCGGCTCCTCGACCAAGTCGGCCGAGGACAGCCGCCAGGCCGACCATCACGATGGGCGCGGTGCTCGGCGCTTACTTCCGGCGTGGGGTGGACCGCCTGATCCCCGCAGGCGTTCCCTGGCCGATCTACACCCTCAGCCTGCTGGCTGCGTTGGCGCTTGCGGCGGCGGTGGTCGTGGGATTCGTGGAGGACGATTGGCGCAGCCGTCTCGCTTGGTACCTGGTTGCGGCGGGCGTCGTGTCGTGTGCGTCGGTGGTCCTTCAGCGGAGACTTGGAGTCAGCCTGGTCGCGGGGACGGCAGCGTTCGGAGTACTGGGTGCGTTGCTCCTGCTCGGGTGGTCGGCGGATTGGCTCTGGCGCGTTGGCGGGGTTGCGCTCTGGTCCCAACCGCTCCTTGCCTGGCTGGCGGTAGTCGGGCACGTGGCTTGGGTTGGCGCCGGCGTCGCCGGGCTGTGGCATCTGCGCCGCGTCGGTGAGCTGAGCTTCGACGTACGACGCGTGCGGGGTCGCAAGGTCTGGCTGGTGCTCGCGCTGGGGGGAATCGGGGTGCTGGCGCAACTGGTGATCCAGTACGCCGTGAGCTACGAGTCGCGCCTGGACTTCCAGTTGCTCCTCTACCCGATCGCGCTCAGCATCATCACCACCGAACTGGCGATCGCCGGACCGTTGATCGCGGTCCTGCTGAAGCAGGGACGTGCGTTCCTGGGTGGATGGGTGCTCGCGGGCGTCGCGGGCTTGATCGGGGTCTACCGCGGCGTCGACGGATTTGCGCCGCCGACTGTGGCCGTCGTCGTACTCCTTGCCGCTTGGGTGTCGCTCGCAGCGATGGCGTTCGTCGGCTGGCGCGACAAGTCAGCAGTCGAGGCTGTGCAGAAACCTGCTCGCGGGCGGGTCGTCGGGAGCGTGGCGGCGTTGGTGCTTCCCGTACTGCTCGGTGGTGCGGTGGCCGTTGTGGATCCGCAAGGTCCTTCGACGCCTGTCGTCATCGGACTGACGGTCGGGCCGAACAACGACGTTCTCTATGCGGCCGACTCGGCCAACGACAGAGTCCTGAAGATCAACACCAATTCCAGACATCAGGAAGGCGAGGCCCTCGGGGTCGGTCACGGCCCGCTCGGGATCGTGCTCGCGCCTGACGGGCATCGGCTGTACGTGGCCAACACCCGGGCCAACTCGGTCTCGGTGATCGATGTCGACAGCTGGAAGGTCCTCGGCCGGCCGATACCGGTTGGGCCCGAACCGCTGGCCATGGCACTCAGCCCCGAGACCGAGCGGTTGTTCGTGCTCAGTTCGAAGGCGGCCACGATCACGGTCGTCGATACGGAGAAGCTGGCGACGGTGGGAGGGCCTGTCAGCAGCGGCGACACACCGTCCGCCCTGGTCCTGGGACAGGACGGCAAGCGTTTGTACGTGGCGAGTCGCGACTCGTCGACCGTCGCCGTGTTCGATGCGGAGACGATGCGGCCGGCGCGATCTCCGTACAAGATCACCGGCCGGCCGATCGATCTGAGCATCACGCGGGACAACTACCTCTATGTGATGTCCGCGGATTCCTACTCCGTCGTCAACACGAACGTCGAAAGTCCGCGGCCTACGCCAGTGCCGCTTCCCGGACGTCTGAAAGACGCAGTACTGAGCGACGACGGCAGCCGGTTCGTCGTACTGAGTTCGCCGTCTGAAGAGTCGCCCCTCAAGGACGTGGTCACCGTCATCGACACCGCGGGGCGTGAGGTGATCGGCACGGCCGAGACCGAAGGTGGCTTGTCGTTGCGGCTCGAGATGAGCCATGACAACCAGCGCGTCTATGCCGGGGGTTACAACCTCCGGTACACGGTGCTGGTCGTGGACGCGACGATCCCTCGGGTCGTCGGGGAGATCGCTCTGGAGAAGTAGCGGATAGGACAGACCAGAGCGGGGCGCCTTGGTGAGGCGCCCCGCTCTTGAGGGTGGGTCAGGCCTTGCGGAGTCCGCTGAAGAACGCGCGGAGGTCTTCGGTGACGTCGGTGGGGCGTTCGAGGGTGGCGAAGTGGCCGCCTTCGGGGAAGGTGCTCCAGTGCACGATGTTGGAGTTGTCGCGCTCGGCGAGGGGGCGGATGGTCTTGAAGTCGTCGGCGAAGACGGCGACGCCGGTGGGGGCGGTGTTGATGGCCGGCTGGGTGTCGGCGTGGGCTTCCTCGTAGTGGTAGCGGCCGGCGGTGGCGCTGGTGTTGGTGAACCAGTAGAGGGAGACCTCGGTCAGGATCTGGTCGCGGGAGACCAGGCTGGTGCCGTTGCCGAAGTTGTTGAAGAGTTCGTTCCAGGCGAGCTGGCCGACCGGGGAGTCGGAGATGCCGACGGCAACGGTCTGCGGGCGGGTGGAGTTGATGGCGTTGTAGCCGCCGACGGACTGGAACCACTCCAGGTGCTGCAGAGCGGCGTAGTCCTCCGGGGTGAACTTCTCGAACTCGGTCGGGTCGCCGCTCGGGAACGAGAAGAGTTGGAGGACGTGCATCCCGAGGAAACCGGGAGGGTTCAGCAGGCCGAGTTCGCGGGAGATCATCGCGCCGGCGTCGCTGCCGTGCGAGCCGTACGAGTCGTAGCCGAGGCGACGCATCAGGGTGTCGAAGGTCTTGGCGACGCGGGCCATCGTCCAGCCGCGGCCGGCGAGCGGAGTACTGAAGCCGAAGCCGGGGATCGAGGGGATGACCACGGAGAAGGCGTCAGAAGCCTGGCCACCGTGGGCGACCGGGTCGGTGAGCGGGCCGATCAGGTCGAGGAAGTCGACGAACGAGCCGGGGTAGGTGTGGATCAGGAGGAGCGGGGTGGCGTCCGCCTCGGCCGACGGGATGTGGAGGAAGTGGACGGTCTGGCCGTCGATGTCGGTCAGGTAGTGCGGGAACTCGTTCATCCGGGCCTCCTGCTCGCGCCAGTCGAAGCCGTTCTGCCAGTGGTCGACCGTCTCGCGGAGGTAGCTGTTCGGAGTACCGAGGTCCCAGTTGTCGCCGGGCGCCTCCGCGGGGAGGCGGGTGTTGGCGAGCCGGACCTGCAGGTCGTCCAGGTCGGCCTGGGCGATCTCGACGCGGAAGGGGCTGATCTGAGCTGCTGCGTTGTTGTTCATGGCTTTACCGTAGAAGCCATATAGGAACAGTAGATTCCTAGTTGTGAGACTATTTTCCGTATGCGCGAAACTTCGTCCCGATTGCTGTCTCTGCTCGCCCTGATGCAGTCGCGGCCGGCCTGGCCCGGGTCGGAACTGGCGGAGCGGTTGGGGGTGAGTACGCGGACGATCCGGAACGACATCGATCGGCTGCGAGAGCTGGGATATCCGGTGGACGCGACGCGCGGGGCGGCTGGGTATTACCAGTTGGGCGTGGGGGCGAAGTTGCCGCCGCTGTTGCTGGATGACGAGGAAGCGGTTGCTGTCGCCGTCGGGTTGCGGACGGGTGCTGGGGTGGCGGGGATGGAGGAGAGCTCGGGGCGGGCGCTGGCGAAGCTCGAGCAGGTGTTGCCGCATCGACTCCGGCGGCAGGTGAACGCGATCCACACGACGTTGTCGAAGGGCCCGGACAACACGGGGTCGAACGTGCAGGATCCCGAGGTCGATCCAGGGGTTGTGACGACGATCGCGGCTGCTATCCGGGATGAGCACTACCTGCGGTTTGAGTACGCAGTACCGGAAGGTGGGGCGCGGTTGCTGTTGGTGGAGCCGTATCGGTTGGTGAGTTGGCAGCGGTACTGGTACCTGGTCGCGCGGGATGAGTTGTCGGAGTGGCACACGTACCGCGTCGACTGGATGGATCTGCGGATGGCGACGGGCCGGCGCTACAAGGCACGCCCGATGCCCGAGGACGACTACATGGATTTCGTACTCCGCGACGTCGCGTCCACCGGGTGGAAGGTGCACGCCAGGATCACGGTGTTCGCCTCCGCCGAGGAGGTCCTCTCCCGCATCCACGCCGCGGTCGGCATCGTCGAGCCGATCGACGACAACACCTGCCTCCTCATCACCGGAGCCGAAAGCCTGGAAGTGGTTGCCGTGTACATCGGCATGCTCGGCCTTGACTTCCAGGTCACCGCTCCACCGCGACTCGTAGCCCATCTCAAGCTCATCGGGGAGCGCTACCTTCGCGCGATCGAGCAGTAGGACGGGCGTGGTCAGGAGAGCGCTCTTGGCGGATGATGGCTAGGTCGGGGGACTGCGCGTGATGGGAGGGGTATGGGGGCGCATTCAGCAGAGGTGACGGTTCGCGTCGAGTTGCTCGGGCGCTTCCGGGTCCTGGTCGCGGGCAAAGAGGTGGCGCCGGACGGCTGGCCTGCTCGGCGGGCGGCGGAACTGGTGCAACTGCTTGCCCTCGCCAACGGCCATACCCTGCTCCGCGACCAGGTGATCGAGGCGCTCTGGTCGCATCTCGATCCGGAAGCGGGCGCCGCGAACCTGCGGAAGGCTGCCCACCATGCTCGGCAAGCGCTCGGCGACCAGCAGGCGGTCGTACTCCGCAGTGGCGAGGTGGCTCTCTTCCCCTTCCAGCAGGTGGAAACCGACGTCGAATGCTTCGAGCGCGCCGCCCAAACGGCACTCCGTACTAATGAGCCAATTGCTTGCACCGAGGCCGCTGCTGCGTACGTCGGTGACCTGCTGCCCGGGGCGCTGTATGAGGACTGGGCGAACGCACGTCGCGACCAGTTGAAATCCCGGTACGTCACGCTCCTGCGGCTGAGCGGCGCCTGGGAGCGGCTCGTCGAGGTCGAGCCCACCGATGAACAGGCGTACCGCGAACTGATGTGCGCCGCACTCCGGGCCGGCAATCGGCACGCCGCGATCCGCTGGTACGGCAGGCTCCGCACAACCCTCCAGCAAGAACTCGGCATGCCGCCTGGTCCGGAATCCGAGGCCCTGTACGACGAATGCGTCGCGGGGCTTCTTTCCGCCGAGCAGGAACTCGTCGGCCGCCAGATCGACCTGGCCCGGGCAGAAGCGGCGCTCCAGGCAGCCGCTCGTGCCGAGTTGGGTGCTCTGGTCGTCCGCGGACCGGCCGGCATCGGGAAATCGGCCTTGAGTCGCCGGGTCGCATCGATCGCCCGCGGTCAAGGCTGGACGGTCGCAACAGCCACCGCGATCAGTGAGAGCGATCCGTACGCTCCGCTGGTCGACGTGGTCGAACAGTTGCTGAGCCACGATCACGTCCCGGTCGAGAAGCTATCGGATCGGACTCGCTCGGTCCTGGCCGAACTCACGATGCTCGCAGCCCCCGCGCCGCCGATTGAAGGCGCGCTCACCCGTCACCAGGTGATCGGTGCGCTCCGCCGAGTGCTGCTGGCCGACGATGCGGCGCGGATGATGCTCGTGATCGACGACGCGCACCTCGCGGACGACGCCACGATCGACGCGCTGCTCCATCTCATCAGTGTCAGCAGCACCGGGCGGTTGTTCGTAGTACTGGCTTATCGGCCGGAACTGGCGGGTGAAGCGCTCGCGCGGGGAGTGGCCCGACTCGACCGTGCTGGGATGACTGTGACGGTCAATCTCGAACCCTTGGACCGGGAAGATGCCGGAGCGCTGGTGGCCGCGGCGGCTTCGGCCAAGCCCGACGCGGCCGCTGTCGCCAAGGTGGTCGACCTCGCGGCCGGCAACCCGTTCTTCCTGCTGGAGTTGGCTCGTGGCCTCGACGCAGGCGTTGCGCCGGCCGGCGTACCGACTGTCTGGGAAGCAGTCGCAGCGCGTTTCGTCGATCTCGACCAGGGATTGAGGGCGATGTTGCAGCGGCTCGCCGTGACGGGTGCCGACCTGGATCCAGCCGGGATTCTCGCAGTCAGCGGGCGGCCCGAGCCGGAGACGTCGACGTTGCTCGACGCAGCCTTGAGCGCCGACTTGCTGGTCGTCTCGGGAACGCATTATCGCTTCCGGCACGAACTGGTGCGGCAGGCGCTGGTCGAGCAGATTCCACCGCACCGTCGCACCGCCCTTCACCGCGACATCGCGGACCGCCTCTCGAGCGCGGGCGGACAGGCTGCGGTGATCGCCGGTCACTGGCTGGCCGGCGGGCGTCCGGACGAGGCGATCGGGTGGCAATTGGCCGCCGCGCGCCATGCGGTCAAACTCGGCGCGCTCCGCGACGGGCTCGGGTACCTCGAGGTGCTGCTGGAGCACGCGCCCACTCATGCAGCCGCGCTCTGCCTCAAGGCTGAAACGCTGGAGGCGCTCGGGGATGAGCGCGCGCCGGGCGCCTACGCGGCCGCGGCCGAGGTCGCATCAGCCGAGGACCGGCACGAGATCAAGGCGAAGCAGGCGTTGGCCTCGGTACGGGCCGGCGACCCCGCGGGTGCCATCGAGGCTTTGGAGGGGATTGAACCTCGGTCGATCGACGGCCGGCTGGCTCAGGCGCTGGCCATGTGTGGCGCCGCCGCGATGGGAATGGCAGATCCGGCCCGGGGAGAACTCAAGGCTGTCGAGATCCGCCGGCTGGCGGTCGCGTCCGGGCAACCCGCGGCGATCGTCATCGCCTCGTGGGCCGAGGCAGCGGCGGCTCATGCCAGAGGCGACCTGCCTCGCTTGCTGACAACCGGTCTGCGCGACACCCATGCCCTTCCGGAGTTGGCGGTCACGATCTTCGACGGCCAACTGTGCGTCGCCGAGCGGCTCCTGTACGGCGGCCGGCCGTACCCCGAGGTGATCGCCTTCGCGGACGCGTTGGAGGCGGAAGCCAAACGGCTGGGCGCGAGCCGTGGCAGGGCCTTCGCCACCACCTTCCGCGGCGAGGCCGAGTTGCTGACCGGGCGTCTTGAGGAAGCCGACCATGATCTGGCCACCGGGGTCCGGCTGCACCAGGCGATCGGCGCGGTCGCGGGGGAGGCGCTGTCGCTGCAACGGTGGTCAGAGGTCGCGTTCTACCGAGGACGTCGCGCCGACGCCGCTGCTCTGCTGGACGAAGCACTGGCGGTTGCGCGCGAATCGGACCTCGGGTTCCATCTGCTGGACCGGATCTATGGCGCGAGAATCACCGCCGCCGCTGCGGATCCGGATCTGGCGATGGCAGCGGTCGAGGAGGCCGAGGCCGGTGTCCACGGCTCTGGGGAGACGTGCCCTGGATGCCAGATCACCCTCGCCGTACCGGCTGCGATCGCGGCGGCCAAAGCGGGAGATCTGGAGCGCGCGTGGCGGTACGAGCAGGCTGCGGAGAAACTCACGGTGCTGCTGATGCGCTTGCCGGGCTGGTATGCCGCGCTCGACGAGGTGAGAGGCCACCGCGCCGTCGCGACCGGTGATCGGATCGAGGCGGAGGCCAGATTCACCGCGGCGACCATCGGCTTCCGCAAGGCGGGCCAGCCGCTCGACGCGGACCGCTGCCTCACCTGGGCGGCCAGGAACGTTTGAGGAACGCTCGCCGGGCAGGCTTCTCCGAACCAGCAGTTGGCTGCTATTTGCGAGGAGAAAATCATGAAGGCTGTCGCGAGACAAGACGTTCCCGTTGTCATCGAGGGCGACGGTGTGGAGGTGCGCTTGCTGGAGATCGGCGGTGGCATGTCCACCTCCTTCATCCGGCTGCCTCAGGGAGCCGACCTCGGACCCGCACTGAAGGGCCTCCCCGACGACCAGTGCCAATGCCCGCACTGGGGCTACATGCTCAAGGGCCGGCTCCAGATGCGAACGCCGGACGGCGACAAGATCTACGAAGCCGGCCAGGCGGTGTACTGGGCCCCGGGCCACGTCCCGGTGGCGCTGGAGGACAGCGAGTACGTCGACTTCTCACCCACCGACGAGTTCAACCAGGTCATCAGCCACATCCAGTCCCAGGGCTGAGCACTTCCGGCCTCGGTCAGGTGGGGCCCCGAGGCCGTTACCCAGGCCCGTTTCCGAGGCCGGCGTCGCGGGCTCGGATGATGGCGGTGGGGCGGTCGGCTACGGCGAGTTTGGTGAAGATGGTGGAGACGTTGTTGGCTACCGTTTTCGAGGCTAGGCCTAAGTTGGTGCCGATGGCGGCGTTGGTGAGGCCGGAGGCCAGGAGGTTGAGGATTTCTCGTTCTCTTGGGGTGAGGTCGGGGAAGGGGTCTGCGGTGGGGGTGGGGGGTGCGGAGAAGAAGGAGAGGACCCGGCGGGCTACTCCGGGGCCGAAGATTGCTTCTCCTGCGGCTACTGCGCGGATGGCTCGGGCTATTTCGTCTTGTTCGGCGCCCTTGACGAGGTAGCCGCGGGCGCCGGCGCGCATGGCGGCGAAGACTGAGTCGTCGTCTTCGAACATGGTGAGGACGAGTACTGCGACCGTGGGGGCGGAGCGGGCTAGTTCTCGGGTCGCGGCGAAGCCGTCCAGGTCGGGCATTTGGAGGTCTAGGACGGCTACGTCGGGTTGGGTGGTTACTACTTCGCGGACTGCTTCTCGGCCGGTGGCGGCTACGCCTACTACCTCGATGCCGGGGAGGGAGGTGAGGAGGGCGGCCAGGCCGGCGCGGACGACGGGGTGGTCGTCTGCGAGGACGACTCGGATCGCGGGGGTGGCGGTCATGGTGTCGCCGCCGGGTGGGACTCCGCTGTGGGCGAAATTGTTGAGAGTGTGGTTGGCGTCGCGGTTAAGGGGAAGGTGGCGTGGACTTGGCCGCCGGTGGGGGTGGGGCCGGTTTTCAGGGTGCCGCCTAGTTCTGAGGTGCGTTCTTGCATGGCGGTGAGGCCTACGCCGGGGTGCCAAGGGCCGTGGGGAGCGCCATTGTCCGTTACCTCGATCTCCAGGTTTGTGTTGTAGCGCAGCGACAGTACTGCGGACGTCGCGTGCGAGTGCCGTACTACGTTCGTCAGCGCCTCCGTGGCGATGCGGTACGCCGCGACCTCCAAGGCGGCCGGCAGCGGCGGGAGGGCGTCGGCGGATACCTCGACCGAGACCGAGATGGAGGCGCCATCTGCTCGCCAGGAGAGTTGGTCGGCTCGTTGGCGTAGTGCTCCGACCAGGCCGAGTTCGTCGAGGGCGGGTGGGCGGAGGTCGTCCACGAGGCGGCGTACGTCGGCGATCGCAGTACGGGTGTCTGTGCGCAAGGTGGTCAGGAGTTCCGAGGCATGGGCGGGGTCGACCGAGATGAGGTTGGCGGCGGCGTCGGCGGTGAAGGCTACGCCGGTCAGCGTGGGGCCGAGGCCGTCGTGGAGGTCGCGGCGTAGGCGGCGGCGTTCCTCCTCGCGGGCGGCGACGAGTCTCTCGCGGGAAGTCTGGAGCTCCGAGGAGAGGCGGGTGGCGTGCACGGCCACAGCCAGCGGCACTGCGACCAGCGCGAGCACGTCGCGATCGGCTGCGGACAAAGACGATTCGCCCGGGCGGAGGCCGACCAGGAGTGAGCCGACGGTGGTGCCGCCGTAGGAGAGGTCGACCGGTACCACCGTGCCGGGGACTCCGGACGACGCAAGAATCGTGCCCGAGGAGGCGGAGATCGTGCCGGAGGAGGCGGGGACCGTGCCGGAGGAGGCGGGGACCGTGCCGGAGGAGGCGGAGATCGTGCCGGGGGACGTGGGGACCGTGCCGGGGGAGATCGTGCCGGGGGAGATCGTGCCGGAGGTGGAGAGGGCGACGTACGGGAGCCTCAGGGCGGAGCGGATGGCGGTGACGACGCCGGGCATGCCGCCGGCGGTTCCGGCGGAGAGCTCTTCGCCGACCAGCGAGGCGATCCGCGCGGGGTCGCGGCGGTCGCCGTACATGGCACGGTCGACCATCCGCTGCAGGCGCGGCAGGACCGGGGCGATCAGGAGCGCGACCAGCACGGTGACGAAGGCCGAGCGGCCGAAGCGAGACGAGATGAACGAGTCGGTCAGGGCGACCAAAGCTACATAGGCTGCTACGGCAACCAGCGACAGCAGAGCCCAGGTGAGAGCTCGGGAGACGACCACGCGGATGTCGAGCAGATGGTGGCGGACGATCGCCACCGCAACCGCGATGGGAACCAACGGAATGGCCAGCAACACGAAGACCGGGGTCCCGGTGACCAGCGCCCAGGGAGCGACGAAAGCCAGCATGATGGTGGTTGCTAGCAGCAACCAGAGGAGCTGGCGGCGGCCGGTCTCGGAGGCTCGGCGATAGCGGATCACCAGGCTGGCGATGGCCAGGACGAAGACGATGAGGTTGCGGAGTTCGGTTGCCGTCCACAACGGCTGGAACTGGTCGTACGTCGGCATGGCGGGGTAGCCGGTGGGTCCGCCGTCGAAGAGCGGTTCCGTACCGGCGCCCATCTCCAGGGCGAAGAGGGGCGCGGTGAGGACGGTTGCGATCACGACCGGGCGCCAGCGCGGTGAGACGAGGCGGCCGTCGGGGAAGAGAAGCAGGGCGAGCGGCAGGAACAAGGCGATTGCCCAGGGCCACGACCACATGATCACGGTGGCGGAGACGCGCTGGAGGGTGGGCGGCGCGCCGCTGTCGTACAGGACTTGGCTCAGTGGTGCGCCGAACGCGGTGGTGGCGTGGGCGAGGCCGTCGGCGATGAAGAGCCAGCCGATCGGGTTCGAGGGGCGGTGCCAGGCGATCACGGCGCCGCAGGAGGCGAACGTGAGGCCCATCAGTCCGTTGGTGACGAGGAAGCTGTCCAGCGCGGTGGCGAAGGTCCAGTTGACGACGAGGGCCAGGACTATGCCGGCGAGCACCTCGGCGACGGCGAAGGTGGCGACGGAGACGGCCAAGGCTTGCTTGAGGGAAGCGCGCCGGCCTGCGGTGCCGGCAGGCGAAGGCGCTGAAGGCCGGGAAACGGGGTCCGCCGGCGACTGGTGCGGGTGCGGACTGGGTTGCGGATCCCGCGGACGGCTGTCTCGCGGCCCGTTGGTGCCTCCTGTCATGTGGATCAGTGTGCGCCTTGGAGGCTCCCGGCGTCCCGGGATTGGGTTCCTGGGGTGGTCGGGCTGATTCCTGACCCGCGGTGAACGCCGGCTCAGGTGGGCGGGTGCCGGCGGGGGCGACGGTGGTTGCCGAGGCCCCGGGTTCGTGAAGGGGCGTGATTAGGGGAGGTTCTGATGTCTCGTACGTTTCGGGCCGGTCTGGTCGTGTTCGGAGTGCTGTCCGTGGGGGATCTGCTTACGCCGGTGCTGACCGATGGGGAGCACCCGCCGATGTCTGTCGCGCTGATCGCGGCCGCGCTGGGGCTGGTGAGCCTCGTGCTCGTGGTGCTCGCCTGGCGGGGTGCCCGGCGGGCCGTAGTACCGCTGATCGCAGTGCGGTTGCTGTCGGGGCTGAGCGCAGTACCGGCGTTCTTCGCGGGGGACATCCCGGCGATCGCGATGGTGGCGGCGGGGTTCACGATCGCGCTGGCGATCGCCGGTACTGCGCTCGTCCTCGTCCCGGCGCGCGAATTGGCAGGTGCGCGATGACCACCACAGCAACCCGTACTCCGACCTCGGTGCGCCCGGTGTTCGAGGCGCTGTTGCTGCCGATCGGGCCGGCCGCCATCGCAGTACTGCGGTACGTGTTGCCCTACGACACCACGGACGACACGACCGCGATGACCGCGAGAGCCATGGCGGAGCAGGGCCGGATGTCAGCCGTACTCTGGCTCGGCCTCCTCGCGATCCTGACGCTGGTCCCGGCGACCTATGTGGTCGGGCGGTTCACCAAGCCAGGCGCTCCGAGGCTGACGGTGATCGCGATGCTGCTGCTGGTACCGGGCTACTTGGCGCTGAGTTGGCTGGCGGCGGCGGACCAGTTCGTCTGGTCCGGGGCGCAAGCAGGCCTTGACGTCGATACCGTTGTCCGGCTGTCCGAATCAATGCATCCGACCAACGACGTGGCCGCCGGGGTCTACGTTCTCGGGCACGTCGTCGGCACGATCCTGCTCGGCGTGGCGATGTGGCGGGCTCGGGTCGTCGCCAAGTGGGCAGCCGTGGCCGTGATCGTTTCCCAGCCGATCCACTTCGTCTCGGCGGTGATCGTGCCGAACCACACGCTCGATCTCTTCGGCTGGGGACTGCAGGCAGCCGGGTTCGCTGCGGTGAGTTGGGCGCTGCTCAGGCTGCGCGACGGGGCATAGGCCGACATCGAGTCCGGCGCTACGCTGAAGTCGTCTAGAGGGGGATGGACATGGCTGAAGCGCTGTCGCCGGACGAGTCGACGCCCGGCAGTTTCAAGGCGTCCGAGGCGGACCGGCAGAACGTCGCCCAGTTGGCGACGATCCTGGATCTGATCGCGAGCAAGCCGGCCGTCCAGCACCTGAAGGCGTGGGTCTTGGCGGCGTTGGCACCGGCGGAGGGCGAGAGCGCACTCGATGTGGGCTCGGGAACGGGCGAGGACCTGGTCGAGCTGACCAAGCGTGTGGGCCCGAGCGGGAGAGCCGTCGGCGTCGAGCCGAGCCCGGGTCTACGAGCCGAATCTGTCCGCCGAGCCGAGGGGATCGAGGTGGTCGACGGCGACGCGCTGTCGCTGCCGTTCGACGACGCGTCCTTCGACGCCGTCAGATGCGAGCGGGTCCTGCAGCACATCAGCGAGCCCGGGAAGGCGGTCTCCGAGATGGCTCGGGTGCTCAGACCGGGCGGCCGCATCGCGCTCGTCGACACGGACTGGGCGACCGCGATCGTCTACCCCGCCGACCCCGAAGTACTCAGCCGCATCTTCGCGTTCTTGCTCGCCGAAACCGCCAACCCGTACTCCGGCCGCACGCTGCGCGCCCTCCTCGCCGACGCCGGGCTCACGACCGTGGACGAGACCGCAGCAACCTGGCTCGAACCTCAAAGCGGAGCAGCCCAGGGCTACCTGACAATGATGGCAACGACCTGCGCCGCCCTCGGCGTGATCACCGCACCCGAAGCCGAAGCCTTCCAGCAAGGCCTAGCCGAGGCCGCCGCCCGCGGATCCTTCCACATGTCCCTGACCATGTACGCAGTCGCGGCAACCAAAGCCCCGGCTGGCTAGAGACCCTGTTGCTTGAGGAAGGCTACGGTTCTGGACATGGAGGTGGGCCAGGCGGCGGCGAAGGCGTGTTCTTCGCCGGGGTAGGTGTAGAGGGTGGCGGTCTTTCCGGCGGCCTTCAGGGCCGCGAGGGTTCTGGCGGACCAGACCGGGGGGCAGGTGCTGTCGGCGTCGCCGTGCTGGATCAGGAGTGGTTCGGTGACTCGGTCGAAGAAGTTCACGGCTGACACGTTGCGCCAGAAGGCGGGGTTGCTGGCGGGCTCGCCGTGGGCGCGGAGGATCGCGGTCGCGACGGCGCCGTCGGGGCGGGTCCAGCGGTTGAAGTTGTCGGCGGCGTTCGAGCTGACCGGCGCGTAGACCACCGCCGCCTTGACCAGACCGGGCTGGGCGACGAGCACGTTGTAGGTGATGCCGCCGCCCATCGACCGGCCGAACAGCCCGACCCGGGCGGGGTCGACGTACGACGCGGCCTTGAGCGCCAGTACCGCGTTGATCACGTCCTCGGTGTAGCCGAGGCGCAGGTTGAGCTCGGAGTTGGCGTCCTTCGACGACTGAGCGTGATTCCGGTAGTCGGTGTGCAGTACTACGTACCCTCGGCGGGCCAGGTAGTCCTGCTCGCGCATCAGGCCGCGGCCGTTCGTGTAGACGGCTGGATCGATGAAGCCGTGGTTGAGCACGAGCGCGGGGTGCTTGCCGGGAGTGCGCGGGACGTTGAGGATGCCGGAGATCGTCAGCCTGCCGCTCGGGTAGGTGACGAAGTACCGCGTGTAGGCCTCGTTGCGGGCCAGGACCCGGCCGAGGCGGATGGAGCCGCCGGTGTACTTCTTCGCCATCAGCGCTGGGAGGGAGACCGGGTCGGTCACCGGTGGAAGCGCGGGCGTGGTGGGCGATGGAGCGGCCGGCGCCGAGGCGGTGGGCGCGGAAGACGGCGGGCCCGAGGGCGTGGGTGCCGAGGAAGCGGGCGGGGACGACGAGGCCGAGGGGCTTGGCTCCGGCGCAGAGGCCTCGTCCGGAGTGCAGGCCGCGGCGGTGACCAGGGTCAACGCGGCGAAGCCCGCCCAGAGAATTCGCCGACGTCTGTCCATGCAACCCATGGTGCCGTCCCCGCCCAAGTTGCGTCCGGGGAACCGAGGGTCAGGGCCCCCGGTGCCCCGGACGCAACGCTCTGGTGCCGTCGCTCAGCGGCATGCGGTGCCGGCTGAGCGACGGCGGGTGCCGCGGTCAGCGGCGGATGGTCAGTTGTTCGGTGAGCGGGCCGAGGGTGAGAGTGGCGGTGCCCGGCGCGGTCGGCCGGATGCTGAAGGTGACGCGGGTTTCCTGACCAGTCTTCAGCCTTACCGCCTGCTTGGCCACGACCTGACCGCCCAGCTTGAGGACGGCGTCGTACGTGCCTGCCGCCTCACCGACGTTCTTGACCCATGCGGTGACCGAGGCGGTCCGGCCGACCCGCACCACCGGGCTGACCGCGAGGTCGGTCAAAGCCCACCGCGCTTCCGGGCCCGCCACCAGATCGTGGACGAAGATGTCCGACCGGTGGTTGGTGTCACCGCCGACGAGGTTCCCGGACGTGCTCTGGAAGGACACGTACCGCCCGTTGCCGCTGATCATCGGCAGCTCGGACCGGCCATCGCCCTGGACCGAGTCCGGACCGCCCGAGACGATCGTCGTGGTGCCCGCGGCGAGATCACGGACGTAGATGTCCGGCTTGCCGTTGGTGTCACCGGCGGCGAGATTCGTCGCGTCGCTGTAGAACGCGACCTTGTTGCCGTCGGCACTGATCGACCCGGCGAACGACCAGTTGTCGCCCGCTTCACCGGAACTGGAGACCGTTGCCAACTCGGTCGAGCCGGTCTGCAGGTCGTAGACGTACTGGTGCAGGTTCCAGTCCGGTGCGCTGCGGTTGTCGAAGACGACCTTCCGCCCGTTGGCGCTGATCACCGGTGAGGCGTTCTCGCCCGGCTTCGACCCGGCGATCCGGCGGGTGGTGCCGGTCTGCAGGTCCCGGACGAACGCGTCCCGCTGGAACTCGACGTCGTCGGTGACGAGGTTGGTCGCGTCGCTGACGAAGGCGACGTACCGGCCGTCGGCGCTGATCGACTGCTCGCGCGAGCCGCCGTTGCCGAAGCCGCCGTCCAGGGCGGTCGAGACCAGGTCCACGACACCGGTCTGCCGGTCGCGCCGGAAGATGTCGGTCTGCCCGTTGGTGTCGCCCGGGACCAGGTTCGAGGCGTCGCTGTTGAAGACGACGTACCGGCCGTCGGCGGTGAACGACGGTGGCGAGGACATGTTGTCGGCCGGCTTGCCGTCGAGGCCGACGGAGATCAGTTCGGTCGTGCCGGTGACCCGGTCGTGGACGAACGAGTCCGCCTGGCCGTTGGTGTCGCCCGGGACGAGGTTCGACGCGCCGCTGTTGAAGCCGACGTACCGGCCGTCGGCGCTGAGCGTGGGGGAGAGCGAGAAGCTGTTGCCCTGCTCACCCGATGACGAGACCGAGACGCGCTCGACCGCGCCGGACTTCCGGTCGGTGACGAAGATGTCGAGGTCGTTGTTGGTGTCGTCGGCCACGAGGTTCGAGGAGGCGGTGGCGTAGGCGACGACGCTGCCGTCGTCGTTCAGTTCGGGCCACCAGATGTCGGAGTTGCCCTGCAGACCTTCGGCCGAGGTCGACACCCGCTCGGTCGGGAACGGCCGCGGCAGCGCCAGATCCGCCCGGCCCTGCGTCCGTACTGCGACCGTGGCCGGCGCCGAGCGCGAGATGCCCGCGGCGTTCGCGATCACCTGGTACGTCCCCTCCGGGACATCGCGGATCGTGTAGCGGCCGTCCCGCGAGGTCGTGGCGGTCAACTTGTCCGGCACGTTCTGCACCTCGACGGTGGCGCCTGGCACGGTCGACCCCGTCGGGCCGTAGACAACCTTGCCGGTGATCGTGCCCCAGCGGGTCCGATCGAGCGAAACCCGTACGTCGGTCAGGCGGTCCGCACGAACCTGCGCGGAAGCAGTGGTAGCCCGGTAGCCGAAGCGGGACAGCGAGAACTGGTAGTTGCCAGCGGCAAGACGAAGCTCGAACTCGCCGGTGGCATCGCTGACCACCTTGCGTCCGGTCGGCAGTGAGATGGTTACCCCAAGCAACGGCTTCCGGGTCTTGTCGTCTGTGACGACGCCGCGGACTCCACTCTTCAACCCGGCCTCGGTGACCGCCGCGAGGGCGTCGATCCGGCCCAGTCCGACCCGGGTGTTCGGGATCTGCCCGTACCGGGCGTCGGCGATCGCAGTACCGGCGAGGATGTCGAGAGACTCGTCGACGCTCAGGTCCGGGCGGGCCTGGAGCATCAAGGCGACTGCTCCGGAGACGTGTGGGGTCGCCATCGAGGTTCCGCTCAGCAGGCCGTAACTGCCGTCCGGCAGGGTCGAGAAGACGTCGACGCCCGGCGCCGAGATGTCCGGGACGACGAAGGAGGCCGGCCATTCGGCCGGTGCGTCGATCCAGTCGGTCCGGCTCACCGTGCCGCCGCAGGACCAGTCGGGGACGTCGTCGTTCGCATCGGTCGCGCCGACACTGACCGCTTCGTGGACGTTGCCGGGGCTGGAGGATCCGCCTTCCAGACACTCGTTGCCGATGGCAAACGAGGGGAAGACGCCGGCGCGGTGGATGGCCCGGACCGGCTCGATCATCTCGTCCTCGAAGCCCTCCGCGCCGAGCGACATGCTGACCACGTCGGCCGGCTCACCGGCCGGGTTGCCGTCGGCGTCGTACGGGGCGATCGCCCACTCCATGCCCGCGATCACCTGGGCGAGCGAGCCGGATCCGTTCGGGATCACCAGACCGCCCATCAGTTTCGCGCCGGGCGCGACGCCGATCTGGGTGCCCGAAGCGTTGCCGCCGGCAATGGTGCCCGCCACGTGGGTGCCGTGGTAGCTGCTGTCGTGCGGATTCGAGTGCACCGGCTCGCCACCCGAGCCGAACTCCAGCCAACCACCCGGGTACGCAGGGTCGGACGGGTCGTCGGTGACCAGTTTGCCGGCCAGATCGGGATGGCTGACGTCGATACCGGTATCGAGCACCGCGACCCGTACGCCGTCGCCGGTGATCCCGCGCTCAGCCTGCACCTTGTCGGCGCCGATCTTCGCCAGACCCCAGGTGGAGGTCTCGGCGGCGGCCTTCGCGGCACGGGCCGGCTTCTCCTCGGGAGCCTTCAGTTCGAAGTTCGGGATGATCCGGTCCACCAGGGCGTTGCCGGTGAGCGCGTCGAGCGTCGCGGGCTTCGCCCGGACCAGGACCATGTTCTTCAGCCAGAACGTGCTGACGACCTCGTCGCCGTGCGCCTCGACCGTGGCGATCACCGGGCTCTGGGTCTCGGCGGTCTCCCGCTTCAACTCGGCCGGAACCTGCTCGGGCGCGCTCGTCAGAGCAGGCTGCTTGAGGACGACGGCCGCCTCGATCTTGCCGCCGGACGAACGGGCCGCCTTCACCTGGTCGAGCAGCGAGCGGTCGATCTTGCCGGGCTGCGGACTGCCCAGCGCAGTACCGGCGGCGCCCATCGATGTGCCCATCGAGGTTGCCATGGGCGGGGCGGCCGCGGCGGGGGAGAGGGCCAGGGTGGTGGGGAGCAGGAGCGACGCGGCTAGCCACCATCGGCGGCGTAGGGACAGCGACATGAGGTTCTCCTCGGGCCGGGCGCACGGCAGCGACGGGCGACGGCGGATGCCGGGCCCGGGACTGGGTGGTTCCGGATGGTCGGACGGAAGGGCGGCTCGTCGTAGGACTGACCAGCGTCCGAAAAGACTCGCACCCGGCCTAGGCACGCACAAGCAGTTCAGGCGGCGACTTCCGGTCAGGTGGCGGGTCTACGACACCTCGATGGCACAATCGCCCGGACCGACAAGGGAGGGCGACGGTGCTGGAGACGATCGGGCTGGGGCCAGTCGACGAAGACATCTACAACGCGCTGGTACGCCGCTCGCGGGCGACGGTGCCCGAGTTGATCGCCGACACCCGAACTGCCGAAGCCGTCGTACGCCGCTCGCTGGGGCTGATCGTCGAGCTAGGGCTCGCCACCCGCATCGACGGGCGCCCGGCGCAGTACGTCGCGGTGTCGCCGGACAGCGGGCTGGAGGCGATCCTGCGGCAGCGGGAGGGCGCGCTGCACGAGGTGCGGTCGCACGTCCGGACGCTGATGGAGATGTACCGGGCGGGAGCTCGCTTCAACCATCCCGGCGAACTGGTCGAGGTCGTGTCCGGCCGCGAGGAGGTGAACCATCGGTGGGTGGAGATGCAGCAGAACACCCGGGTGGAGATGCGCGGCTTCGACCGCCCGCCGTACGCCGCTCCGCAGGCCCACTCCGAGTCGAACCCGGTCGAACTGGATCTGCTCAAGCGCGGGGTGAAGTATCGCGTCATCTACGACCGGACCGTGCTCGAACTGCCCGGCTGGCTCGAAGACGTCAGCCGTGGGATCCGGCACGGTGAGCAGGCCCGGATCGCGTCCGACCTGCCGATGAAGCTGGGCATCTCCGACGATCGGCTGGCGATCATCCCGCTGCTGCGGACCGGCGACGACGCGGTCACGGCGTCGTACCTGGTCCATCCGTCGCCGCTGCTGGACGCGCTCGTCGCGCTCTTCGACCTGGCCTGGGAGCGCAGCGTCCCGGTGCGGTTGGGAATGACGGCGGCCGAGGGTGAGGAGGGCGAAGATGCTGCCCTGAGCGACGACGAGGTGCGGCTGTTGACGCTGCTCGCGGCCGGGGCGACCGACAAGGCAGCCAGCCGGGCGCTCGGCTGGAGCGAGCGGACGGTGCAGCGACACGTCATGAAGCTGTCCCAGCGCGTCGGCGCGCAAACCCGCTTCCAGCTCGCCATGGAAGCAACGCGCAGAGACTGGATCTGAGCCGCCCCTCGGGCGCCGAGGTCAGTCACGGGTGCGTCGGACCCGAAGGCGAGGACGACACCGCCGCCCACAGGAGCAGGAGGTCTAGAGCAGACGCGTCACGAGATCGGCGACCGAGTTCTCCCAGGCTTCGCGATCGCGGGTGTCGACCTCTTCTTCTTCCCACACCTCGAGCAGCTCGGACTCCGGCGTCCGGACCCGCTCCGCCGCCGCTCGGGCAACACTCCGCAGGCTCTCCAGTTCAGGATGCCGGGTGGCCCACTCGAGGACTTCCTTGTTGTACGGCGTACTCGCCGTCGGCTTGCCGATCGCGGCGGCGACCACCTCGGCGGCCGCGAGCGCCGAAGAGCCCGTACCGACTTCGAGGTACTCCGTCAGCGGGTAGCCCGCGATGGTCGTGAGCAGTTGCTCGACTGCCGTGACGGTGCCGTTCTCGGCCAGTTCGCCGGCCCAGTCGGCTGCTTCGTCGTTGCCGAAAACCGAGGGATCCCAGGTGCCCATGAGGCACAGTACAACCGAGGCCCTCAGCCTGTAACCCAGCTGAGACTGGCTGTTGTCTCGGTGCTCGGTTTGTACTCGCAAGCGACCACGCCGCGGTAGCCCGACGACTTGAGGGCATCCAGGATCGAGTCGAACGGGATGGTCCCGGATCCTGGCTCGCCTCGGCCCGGGGTGTCGGCCAGTTGGACATGCGCCAACCGAGAGGCGAGCGCTTCAGCGCCGGCGAGAAGGTCGACGCCGTTGTTGGCGAGATGGAAGGTGTCGAAGAGCAGCGACAGATTGGGGACGTCACTCAACGGTCCGTCGATCAGGTCGAGGACGTCGTCGGCGGTGAGCAGCGGGTAGCGGCCGTTGAGACCCTGTGACAGCGGTTCGAGGAGGATGGTGCCGCCGAACTCGGCGACCGCCTTGGCTGCCGAGCGGATCGCCGCGACCGCGGTCGCCGCCTGCTCCTCGGGGGACCAGCGATCGTCGAGCTGACCGTAGAGCAGATTGAACTGCCGTACGCCGGTCCGCTCGGCGATGCCGACGACTGCCTCGACATTCGCCGCCAGTTCGTCCTGCCGATCCGGCCGCGAGGCGATCCCGCGCTCCCCGCCGGCGATGTCGCCGCCGTAGAAGTTCAGCGCGTTCAGGGTGGTGCCGGACTCGGCGATCGTGGCGGCGAAGCGGTCGAGCTCCGGCGAGTTCGGTGCCGCGGTGGGGAACGGCCACCAGGACTCGACCTGGGTGAAACCGTGCCGCGCCGCCGCGGCGAAGCGGTCCGGATAAGGGAGCTCGGTGAACAGCATCGACACGTTCGCGCTCAGCTCATGGCCGCGATATTTCATGCCGAAAGGCTAACACCAGCTCTTGCCAGGCGTGCAATCTTGTCTAACAATCTTCGCAGTTGATGATGGCCCTGGCGATCCTGCGACCCCGGAGGTATTCAGAATGCGGACCGAGCCTGAGCAGACCGTCCCCGTCGGCACGGAGGAGCGCAGTACAGCGGCTCGTGAGCGCAGCGCCGACTGGCCGTCGGAGGCGACGCGGTGGGCGCAGATCACGCTGGCCGAGGACGACCCGCTGCATTTCGACGCGGACTTCTGGCTCAACCTGATGCGCGACAGCCGGTCGAACGCGACCTGCATCAGCGCGGGCGGCTACATCGCCTACTACCCGACCCAGATCGAGTACCACTACCGCAGCAAGTACCTCGGCGACACGGACCCGTTCGGCGCGCTCGTCGAAGGTTCGCGGAGTCTGGGGATGAGCGTGATGGCCCGGGTGGACCCGCACGCGATCCACGCGGACGCGGCCGCCGCGCACCCCGAGTGGCTCGCGCGCGACATCAACGGCGAGCCGCTCGAGCACTGGGCCCACCCCGGCATCTGGCTGACCTGTGCGTTCACCGACTATCACCGGGAGTTCATCACCGAGGTGGCCCGCGAGATCGTTCGCGAGTACGACGTGGACTCGGTCTTCGCGAACCGTTGGGAAGGCTACGGCGGCATCTCGTACAGCGAGGCGGCGCGCAAGTCCTTCAAGGACGAGACCGGCCTCGACCTCCCGGTCGCCGAGCAGGCCGAGGGCTGGCACGAGTACGTCGGCTGGCGACGCCGGCAACTCAGCCGGCTGGTGGCGACCTGGGACAAGGCAGTCCGTGACATCCGCCCGCACGCGAGGTTCATCCCCAACCTCGGCGCGCTGGCGGCCCGCGACCTCGATCGCGACCTGGTCGAGAAGCACTACCCGATCTTCATCATCGACAAGCAGGGCCGGTCCGGCACCGAGGTCCCGTGGGCGGCCGGCCGCAACGGCAAGCGCAACCGCGGCGTCTTCCCCGACCGGCCGGTCCGGCTGATCACCTCGGTCGGTCCGGAGCACCACCAGTACCGCTGGAAGGACTCGGTCGCACCCGCCGAGGAGACGAAGACCTGGATCGTCGACGGGTTCGCGCAGGGCGCGCTGCCCTGGTTCACGAAGTTCAACGCGAGCGTGCCGGACCAGCGGTGGGTGCCGCCGATCGTCGAGGCGTTCACCCTGCACGCACAGGTCGAGCCCGTGCTCAAGGATCTGCGGATCACCGCCGAGGTCGCGCTGCTCGACCCGACCCGGGCCGGGCAGTTGCGAGCAGGCGATCGGTGCGTGGAGCACGAGGACGGCTTCTACCAGGCGCTGGTCGAGGCCCGGGTTCCGTTCGAGTTCATCTCCGATCAGGTGTTGTCGGCAGAACGCCTCAGCCCGTTCAAGGTGATCGTGCTCGCCAACGCCGAACACCTCGGCGACGACCAGTGCGAAGTACTGCGCCGGTACGTCGAAGCAGGCGGCTCGCTCGTCGCTGCGTACCAGACCTCCCTGTACGACGAACGCGGGCAGGCCCGGGCCGACTTCGGTCTGGCGGACGTGCTCGGCGTCCATCTGGTCGAGGGGAGTCGGCCGGTCAAGAACAACTACATCGCGCTGATGGCCGAGCACCGGCTGAACCAGGGTTTCGCGGGGACCACCCGGATCATCGGCGGTACTCACATCCTCGGTGTGGAAGCTGCTCCGGACACCGAGGTGCCGTTCCGGTTCATCCCGGACTTTCCGGACCTGCCGATGGAAGAGGTGTACTCGCGGCACGATCCCGACCGGCCGGCGGTGATCTGCCGGCAGAACGAGAACGGCGGCCGAGTCGTCTACTTCCCGTTCAACCTGGGCGCGATCTTCTGGGAGGCGCTGCAGTCCGACCACGGGTTGCTCGTCGCCAACGCGGTCGGCTGGGCGCTGGGCAAGGATCCCGAAGTGACCGTCGAGGGTGCGGGGTTGGTCGACCTCGCCGTGCATCGTGGCGAGAACCAGGTGGCTGTCGCGATCGTGAACCTGACGAATCCGATGGCGATGCGTGGCCCGATCCGCGAGACGTTGCCGTTGCCGCCGCAGACGGTGTCGGTCGCCGTACCGGGCGGTTCGGTGACGTGCCGGCTGCTGGTCGCGGGCGTGGAGGTCGAGCCGACGATCGCGAACGGCCGGGCGGAGATCACCATCCCGACCGCCGGCCTGCTCGAGGTCGTCCACCTCACCTGGGGGAACCGATGAGGATCGGCTTCGTCGGGCTGGGCGTGATGGGCCGGCCGATGGCCCGGAACTTGATTGCCGCTGGCCACGATCTGTCGCTCTACCGGGACAAGGGCGAACTCGAGGGTCACCAGTGCTCGTCCGCCGCGGAGGCGGCCGAGCGGTCCGAGGTGATCATCCTGATGCTGCCGGACACACCGGACGTCGAGGCCGCGCTGTTCGGCGTCGACGGGGTGGCGGAGAGTCTGAAGCCGGGCTCGCTGGTGATCGACATGAGTTCGGTCTCGCCGTCGGCGACGAAGACCTTCGCCCGGCGGATCGAAGAGCAGGGCTGCGACTATCTCGACGCACCGGTGTCAGGCGGCGAGGTCGGCGCCGTACAGGCGAGCCTGACCATCATGGCCGGCGGCCGGCCGGAGGCGTTCGAGCGCGCCAGGCCGCTGTTCAAAATACTCGGCAAGAACATCACCCGGATCGGCGACGTCGGCGCCGGGCAGACCGCCAAGGTCGCGAACCAGATCGTCGTCGGCCTCACCATCGAGGCCGTCGCCGAGGCGTTGCTGTTCGCGGAAGCGGCCGGCGCTGATCCGGCGATCGTCCGCGCGGCCCTGATGGGCGGCTTCGCCTCCTCGCGTGTTCTCGAGGTGCACGGCGAGCGGATGATCAACGAGAGCTACGAGCCGGGCTTCCGGATCCGCCTGCATCGCAAGGATCTGTCGCTCGCGGTCCAGGCCGCCGCCGAACTCGATCTGGCGTTGCCGAACACGGCGGCGACCCAGCAGTTGATGAACGCGGCGATCGCGGACGGGGACGGGGATCTCGACCACTCCGCGCTCCACAAGACGCTGCGCCGGAACCGGTCATGAGGCTGTGGTGGCAGGACCCGTTCCGGATGTTCCAGACCAACCTGCGCGAGATCGACGCCGGGCTGGATGTCGAGCGGGTGCTGGACTACCTGGAGGAGTTCGGAGCCAACACCTGGTTGCTGAGCGTCGGTGGCATCCTCTCGAACTATCCGACCGCGCTCGACTTCCAGACCGCGAACCCCTGGCTGGCCGAGCGGCCGTCGGGCGACCTGGTCGGCGATGCGGTGAAGGCGGCCGCCGCCCGGGGAATCCGGGTGATGGGCCGGATGGACTTCTCCAAGATCGACCATCGGCGAGCCGAGCAGCACCCGGACTGGTGCTTCGTCGACGCCGCTGGGGAACCCCAGGTCTACAACGGCCTCACCAGCGTCTGCCCGAGCGGCGACTACTACCAGGTCAAGCTCTTCGAAGTACTCGACGAGGTGCTCGACCGGTATCCGATCGACGGCTTCTTCTGCAACTGGATGTCGTTCAACGAGGTGGACTACAGCCGCCGCTACCGAGGCGTCTGCCACTGCCTGCTCTGCGTACGCCGGTACGCCGAGTACGCGCTGGGCGAGCGGCTTCCCGCGGGTAAGGGCGAGCCGGGGTACGAGACGTGGCAGCGCTTCTCGCGGACCGTCCTGGCCGACCTGACCGCGCGGATCCGCGAGCACCTGGCCAACCGTCGGCCGGAGGCGCCGCTGGTGCTCGGTGACCAGGCGGACATCGTCTTCCACGAGGCCAACAACGCGGTCGGCCGGCCCTTGTGGCATCACCGGACCAGCGAGCACGTCAGCGCGGCCAAGTCGTATCGCCCGGACGTTCCGGTGCTGACCAACTCGGTCGGCTTCGTGGACATGCCGTACCGGCTGGCGGGGGAGGAGCCGCACCACTTCGCGCAGTACTTGCTGCAGGCAATGGCTCGCGGGGCGGTTCCGTCGACGTACATCATGGGGACTCCGGACGACAATCCCTATGCCTGCTTGGAGATCGCCGAGGAACTGACCAGGTTCCACCGCGATCACCAGGATGTGTATCGCGATCTCGTGCCGGCGGCGAAGACCTTGCTGGTCCGGCCGGACCAGTTCAAGCACGGGGCGGTCCCGGAGTTTCAGGGGCTCTATCTCTCGCTTCTCCAGCGGCACGTTCCGTTCGACGTGCTCCCCGAGGAGAGGCTGGCCGAGATCAACCTCGGCCGGTACCGCGCCGTCGTCCTGCCCGATCTCGGACGCCTCACACCGGAGGCCGTCTCAACGATCGACTTGTACGCCGCTGGCGGTGGCGCGGTGATTGCTACTGGCAACAGCGGGCTGGTCGCGGACGAGGTCCAGCTCGCCTGTCTGCCGGTCAAGAGACGGCTGTCCAGCCACGACACCGAGGAGGCGGCCAGGTCGTTCCACCTACGGTCGGGCGACCAGTTCCTGCCCGTCGTCGGCGCGTTCCACCTGGTCGAGCCGAGCCCGGAAGCCGAGGTCGGGCTGCTGGCGATGTCGCGGGCGCCGTACGGGCCGCCGGAGAAGTGCCACGGGCACGTTGAGCTGGACCACCCCGGCCGGCTGAGCGCGCAGTACGGGCAGGGGCGGGCGACGCTGATGCCGTGGACTGTCGGCCGGGCCTATCGAGAAGTCGGGCTCACCGCTCATCGCGATGCCTTCGTCGACGAGGTGGTCCGTGCGGGCGGTCCGCAAGTGGACACCGAACTGCCTGAGCAGGTCGAGATCGTGATGGGCCGCTCAGCCGCGGGGACCGTGATCCATCTGCTCAACAGATCGGGGGACGCCGAGCAGCGCTTCGCTCAGCCGCTGCCGATCGGGGAGGGCTGGCTCACTCTTCCTGAGGGCGTCACAGCCGTGGAAGCGCTCTGCGCCGGCCGGCGACTCCCAGTGCAAGGCGGTCGCGTCCTCGTGCCGACGATCGCCCTGTTCGAGGTCCTGGTCGCCCGGCCGTAGTCGCCATATCTGCCAGATTGTCAAACAACTATGCATGACCTATTGACTGTCATGTAGCGGAAACAAACAATGATCGGGAAGCCGCTGCCCTGGGGGTCGACAGGCGAAGCCCGAAGCACCTGAGGAACGGGAGATCGTGATGACCGGACTTGATCGGCGTGGGTTCCTGAAGCTCGCGATGGCATCGACGGCCGCCGGGCTGTCCGCCGCGGCGGTAGCAGGCTGCGGCGGGAGCAGCGGCGGCTCCGGCGGCGGTGGCGGCGGTGACAAGACCACGCTGCGGTACGCCTGGTGGGGCAACACCATCCGTCAGCAGAACTACAGCAAGGCGCTGCAGCAGTTCAGCGCGGCGAACACCGACATCGGGATCGAGCCCGAGTTCGCGGAGTACAGCGCGTTCCAGGAGCGGATGACGACGCAGATCGCGGCCCGCGACGTGCCGGACATCTTCTGGATCGCCTCACCGCAGGTGATGACGTATCACAAGAGCAAGCTCTACCGGAAGCTCGACGACATCCCTTCGCTGCAGTGGTCGGACTACAGCAAGGAGGACCTCGAGACCTTCAAGCTGGGCGGCGAGCAGAACACCATGCCGTTCGCGATCTTCACCCCGGTGATCCGCTACAACGAGACCGTCGCCACCGCCGACGGGGTGACGATCCCGGCCGAGACCGATCCGGGCTGGAGCTGGGACGGGCTGGCGGAACTCCTCGTTGCCTACAGCAAGAACAACCCGGGCAAGCGGAAGGGTACGCCGTACGCGCCGGACCACGACCTCACCTTCGAGGCCTGGCTGCGGCAGCGTGGCGAGCAGTTGTGGACCGAGGACGGCCAGGTCGGCTTCACCGCCGACGGACTGGGCAGCTGGCTCGACTGGTGGGAGAAGCTGCGCAAGGCCGGGGCCGCGCTGTCGCTCAGCGAGCAGGAGGGGATGGGACCCGACTGGGCGCAGGTGGGCAAGAAGGTGCTGGTCAACTTCGGCAACTCCAACCACATCATCGACGACGCGAAGATGTTCCCCAAG
Source organism: Kribbella sancticallisti (assembly GCF_039530625.1). Lineage (NCBI taxonomy): Bacteria > Bacillati > Actinomycetota > Actinomycetes > Propionibacteriales > Kribbellaceae > Kribbella > Kribbella sancticallisti. The sequence continues at coordinate 459,358 of NZ_BAAAOS010000019.1, forward strand.
GAGCGCTTCCGGCTGCGGGCGATGCCGGTGGACGCCGGCGCCGAGGCCGGGCACAAGTACCTGTACTTCCCCCGGATGGCCATCTACCAGCGGATCGACGACGACAAGGTCGAGGCCGCGGGCAAGGTGCTGAACTACAACGTCAACAACGTCGAGATGCTGAAGACGGTCCGGCTGACGATGGGCGCGCCGACCAACCCGAAGGTGGCCGAGCAGGCCGCGGAGTTCGCCAGCCCGGACGAGAAGGAGATGCTCACGCTGGTCCAGAAGGAGCGGACCGCCGAGCGCCGGCCGCGGTACGAGGCGCCGCCCGGCTCGAGCACCTGGCGTACCGCGACCACCCGCGTCTGCGAGGAGATCGCCTTCGGCCGGACCTCCGTGCCCGACGGTGCGAAGAAGCTGGTCGAGGAGATCGCCGCCGGAATCAAGCGGGCGCAGTGATCAGACCATGCTGACCCGAGAGGAACTGCCGGTCCGGCAGGCCGAACCGGAGGAGCCGGCGCCGAAGGGGCGCCGGCCCGCCTTTCACCTGAACCGGCAGGGCCGGGCGGCACACGTCTTCCTGATCCCGTGGCAGCTCGGCTTCCTGTTGATCACCGCGGTGCCGCTGTTCGCGTCGCTGTATCTAGCCTTCACCGACTACGACATCCTGAACGCACCGGAGTGGACCGGGCTGGAGAACTTCCGGCGGATGGTCCACGACGAGCAGTTCTGGGCGTCGGTGAAGGTGACCCTGGTCTACGTCGTGGTTTCCGTGCCGCTGCAACTCGGGTTCGCCCTGCTGCTGGCGCTGATCCTGGACCGGGGGCTGAGCGGGCTGGCCTTCTACCGCAGCGCGTTCTACCTGCCGTCGCTGCTCGGGACGAGTGTGGCGATCGCGATCCTGTGGCGGGAGATCTTCGGTGACGACGGGCTGATCAACAAGGGCCTGGCGTTCATCGGGATCAACGGCGAGAGCTGGCTGCAGAACCCGAAGACCGCCCTGGCGACGCTGATCGTGCTCAACGTCTGGACCTTCGGCTCGCCGATGGTGATCTTCCTGGCCGGCCTGCGGCAGATCCCCGACGAGTTGTACGAGGCGGCCAAGGTCGACGGCGCGGGAGTGTGGCGGCAGTTCACCCACGTCACCGTGCCGCTGCTGACGCCGATCATCTTCTTCAACCTGATCCTGCAGACGATCGGCGCCTTCCAGACCTTCACCCAGGCGCACATCATCAGCGGCGGCACCGGTGGTCCCGCGAACTCGACGCTGTTCTACACGCTGTACGTCTACCAGCAGGGGTTCGTTGCCTTCGACATGGGCTACGCCTCCGCGCTCGCCTGGGTCCTGATGGCCGCGATCGCCGCGATCACCGCGCTGCACTTCCTGGTCTCGAAGTACTGGGTCTTCTACGGAGACAACTGATGGCCACACTCACCGCCGACGCGACCACCGGCCCGCCGCCGACGCGAGAACGCCGGATCCGGTCCGCGCTCAAGCACACCGGCCTGCTGGTGTTCGTCGCCTTCATGATCTATCCGCTGGTCTGGATGGTGGTCAGCGCGTTCAAGCCGGCCGACCAGATCCTGACCGAGCCGGGGCTGATCCCTCAGGACCTGACGCTGGACAACTTCAAGGACGGGTGGAACGCGCTGAACCGGCCGTTCTCGGTGTTCTTCGTGAACTCGCTGGTGGTCACCCTCGGCTCGATCGTGGGGAACCTGTTCTCCTGCTCGCTGACGGCGTACGCGCTGGCCCGGTTGCGGTTCCGGATGCGCAAGGTGTACTTCGCGATCACGCTGGCCTCGGTGATGCTGCCGTTCCACGTGCTGGTGATCCCGCAGTACATCTTCTTCTCGCAACTCGACCTGGTGAACACCTACTGGCCGCTGCTGATCCCGAAGTTCCTCGCCACCGACGCGTTCTTCGTGTTCCTGATGGTGCAGTTCATCCGGACCCTGCCGCGCGAACTCGACCGGGCCGCCTGGATCGACGGTGCCGGGCCGTTCCTGACCTTCTGGTACGTCGTGCTGCCGCTGATGCGGCCGGCCCTGGTGACGACCACGATCTTCACCTTCATCTGGACCTGGAACGACTTCTTCGTCCCGTTGATCTACCTGACCAGGACGCAGGTGTTCACCGTGCCGGTGGCGCTCAACTCGATGGTCGACTCCGAGACCCAGAGCGGGGTGGGGATGTTGTTCGCGATGTCGTTGCTGTCGCTGGTGCCGATCCTGATCTTCTTCGCGATCGCGCAGAAGTACCTGATCCGGGGTATCGCGACCACGGGACTCAAATGATCATCGTTGTGGTCGGCAAGGAGTCTCCGGCGTACGCCGAGACCGCGCCGGAGGTGGACTTCCGCTTCGTCGCGGACCTGTCCGAGGCCGACGACGTGATCGAGACGATGGAGGCGGTGATCGGCCGGGTCCCCCCGGAGGTGCTTGCCCGGGCCAAACAGTTGCGCTGGGTCCACAGTCCCGCGGCCGGCGTCGACGCCGATCTGTCGCCGGAGATGCTCGGGTCCGACGTGGTGCTGACCTCGTCGGTGGGCAACGGGGCGATTCCCCTGGCCGAGCACGCGATGCTGCTGATGTTGATGCTGAACCGGGACGTGCCGCGCTGGCTGCGGGCCCAGCAGGAGCGCCGCTGGGATCGCTTCCGCCATGGCGAACTCGCCGGACGCACCCTGGGGATCTACGGCCTCGGCAACTCCGGCATCGACCTGGCCCAGAAGGCGAAGGCGTTCCACCTGCACGTGATCGGCGTACGGCGTCGGCCTGGGCAACCATCGCCGTACGTCGACGAGGTGTACGGCGAGGACGGGTTCGACCGGATGCTCGAGCGGTCGGACTTCGTGGTGGTCACCGCGCCGAGCACGCCCGCGACCACCGGCCGGTTCGACGCGGCGGCCTTCGCCCGGATGAAGCAGTCGGCGTACTTCGTCTGCATCTCGCGCGGCGGGATCGCGGAGGACGAGGCGTTGCTGGAAGCCTTGCGGAGCGGGCAGATCGCCGGTGCCGGGCTGGACGCGCACGGGGTCGAGCCGTTGCCGCCGGAGAGCGCTTTCTGGTCGCTCCCGAACGTCATCGTGACACCGCACAACGGCGCGACGAGTGACGGTACCGCGCGGCGTGGCGAACAGATCGTGCTCGACAACCTGCGACGCTTCACCGCAGGGGAGGAACTGCGCAACGTGGTCGACAAGGTGGCCGGTTATTGAGCGCCGTTGTGAGGACTGGTTGACCAGTACACTTGCCAGACCATCTGATCGAAGGGGGTCCCGTGGCTACCGATGCGAGCCTGGAACTCGGGCCGTCCTCGCTGACCGAGGCGCTCTACGAATCCGTTCGTAAGCGCATCGTCAACGGCGACATCCCGCAGGGCGAGAAGCTCACCGAGGTCCGCCTCGCGACCGAGTACAACGTTGCCCGGCCCACCGCCAAGGCCTGCCTCGAGCGGCTGACGGCGCTCGGTCTGCTGCGCCGCACGGCCCACAAGACCGCGGTCGTCCCGACGCTCGACGAGGACGAGATCCGCGACCTGTTCTTCAGCCGGGTGACGATCGAGCGGGCCGCGGTCTCCTCGCTCGCGGCCACCGGCGAAGTACCGGCGGCGGCCGCGAAGGCCCAGGTCGCGATCGAGTACGCCGCCCGCGACCGGCTCTTCGAGAACCAGGTCGAGGCCGACATCGCCTTCCACTCCGCGCTGGTCTCCGGCGTCGGCAGCCGGCGGCTGTCGCGGATGCACGAACTGATCATCGGCGAGGTGCACCTGACGATGGGCCAGTACCAGGCCCACCGGACGGCGAACCCGGCCAACGTCGCGCAGGAACACGCGGCGATCCTGCAGGCGATCGAGGCCGGCGATCCGGCGGCGGCCGCCGAGCACCTCGGGTACCACCTCGAGCAGGCGCAGGGACGGCTGCTCAGCTCACTGCGAAAAGCTTGACACTCGTCCAGACGAGGTAGGCGGTTCCGGCCGGGTTCAGTCAGGCATTGACTTGAGCGTGGCCGGAGGGGGAACGTCGGGAGAAACGAGGCTGCAGGGGAGGTCTGGCAGCCGTCCGGGGGACCAGAGGCTGGCTGGGGAAATCTTCTCGCGCTGTGTTCGATGGGTGGCTCGCCGGTCTGGCCGGTGCCGCGCCAGTGCGCGCGCCGGCTGCAAGGTGGGGAATGCCCGGCACGGCAGTGGAGGAGTCATGGGCGAGTACACGATCGAGGACTTGAGGGAGCGCACCAGAGGTCCGGTCTTCACCGATGCGGACGAGGGCTACGACCAGGCGCGCAAGGTCTACAACGCGATGATCGACAAGAACCCGCGAGTCGTCGTGCGCTGCGCGAACGCGGGGGACGTGATGGCGACGGTCGGCTTCGCGGCCGAGAACGGCCTGGACCTGGCGATCCGCGGCGGCTCGCACAGCGTGCCCGGCTTCGGCACCGTCGACGACGGCGTCGTCGCCGACTTGAGCCTGATGAACAACGTCAGAGTCGACCCCGTCACCCGTACTGCGCGCGCCGGCGGCGGCGCGACCTGGGGTGACTTCAACGCGGCGACGCACGCCTTCGGGCTGGCCACCACCGGCGGCATCATCTCGACCACCGGCGTCAGCGGACTCACCCTGGGCGGCGGCATCGGCTACCTGTCCCGCGGGCTCGGTCTGTCCTGTGACAACCTGATCTCGGCCGATGTTGTCACCGCGGACGGCCGGTTCCTGATCGCCAGCGAGAAGGAGCACGACGACCTGTTCTGGGCGCTCCGTGGTGGCGGCGGCAACTTCGGCGTGGTCACCGCGCTGGAGTTCCGGCTCGCACCGGTCGAGACCATCTTCGGCGGGCCGATGCTGTTCGAGATGTCCGACGGGGCAGCGGTTCTCGCCGGGTTCCGGGACCTGATCAAGGACGCGCCGGAGCAACTCGGCGGCTTCCCGGCGTTCCAGTTGGCGCCACCGCTGCCGTTCATCCCGGAGGACCGGCACGGAGACCCCTTCACGCTGATAGTCGCCTGCTGGGCCGGTGATCTCGACCAGGGCGAGCAAGAGATCGCCAAGTTCCGCGAGTTCGCTCCTGTCGTCGCGGAGCACGTCGGGGCGATGCCGTATCCCGCGCTGAACAGTGCCTTCGACGCACTCGTACCGCCCGGCTTGCAGCACTACTGGAAAGCCAACTTCGTTACAGAGCTCACGGATGACGCTATTCAGGCTCACCTGCAGCATGCGCCAGGCCTGCCGGCCGTGAACTCCACGGTGCACATCTACCCGATCAACGGCGCCTGCCACCGCGTACCGGCCGACGCGACCGCGTTCGCCTACCGCGACGCCACCTTCGCGACCGTGATCGCCGGCATGTGGCCGGACCCGGCTGCGAACGACGCCGGGGTCGACTGGGTGCGGGGCTACTACGACGCGGTTTCGCCGCACTCCGAGTCAGGCGGCTACATCAACTTCATGGCCGGCGACGACCAGGGCAGGATCGCCGACAACTACAAGGGCAACTACGACCGCCTGGTGGAGGTCAAGCGCAAGTACGACCCGGACAACCTGTTCCACCTCAACCAGAACATCGCGCCCTAGCCAAGAGGAGCTCGCCGCCGTACAGCCACCGGCAGTACTGCGTGCCGCCCGGCGCCGCAGCCGAGGTCGAGAGCCTGGCCGCGGCGCTCCGGCAGTACGGGGTCAGAGGGTGAGCAGGCGCTCGAAGAAGGCGCGGTAGCGCTGCAGGGCCGAGCGGAGGTCCTCGGTGGAGGGTTCGCCGTTCGCCCACTGGCTCTCGAGGCCCTGGTGCTGCTCGTCGAAGGTGGCCGACAGGCGTTGCAGGACGTCGCTCACCAGCTTGTCGGCGTCGGTCACCGCGGCGCGCGGGTCGTCGACGAAGCCTTGCTGGATGACGTTCCAGCGGGCTTTGAAGTCGACCGATGCGTCGGTCGGGACCAGCGGGTCGTCGGCTGAGCTGCTGACCTGGTCGGTCCGGTCTGCTTGATCGGTCCGGTCTGCTTGACCTACTTGGTCAGCCTGGTCGCCGGCGTCCGCAGTACGGTCGTCGGTCGGGGTGGGATCGTCCTGCCAGCCGCGGCCGGCGTCGAGGCCGCTGCCCTCGTCATCCTGCCGCCCGTCGTCGCGGAGCGGCCTGTCGTCGTCCACCAGCCGGTTGTCGTCCAGCGGGCGGTTGTCGTCTACCAGCCGGTTGTCGTCGAGCGGGCGGTCGTGGTCGTGGTCACGCGTGGTCATGATTGCTCCCTCGGTCCGGTGTGGTGCCGGCCGTTGAGGCTGCGGCCGTCGTCGTCGAGCAGTACCTCGACCAGCCGCCGGTACGCCGTGACTGCCTGGCGCAGGTCCTCGGTATCGGCCTCGCCGCGGGTCTGGGCGACCGCCACGGCATGCGCCTGGCGGTAGTTCTGCGCGACGTCCGGGTGGTCGACAGAGATGTCGTCGGCCCGCTGGTCGAAGTCGTCGACCGGATAGCCGGACTCGCGCATCATCCGCAGTACAAGCTGGTCGGCCTGCTCCACGGCGTCGGCCGGAGCGTCGACGAACGACTGCTGCAGTGTCAGCCACTCGGTCCGGTACCGCTCGGCCGACTCGCCGGTCAGCGGGTGGACGTCCAGTTTGGCGCGCCGCTGCTCACGTTGCCGTAGATCGCGTTCGGCGGACCGGCGGTCGCCGGACTGCTCGATCGTGCGCTCGTACTCCGGGCCGAACCGCTCCTGCAGCTGGCCGGACTTCCGCCGCTGGTACGCGAACAACGCCGCGGCTGCGGCGATCACGACCAGGGCGATCACGATGACGGTGATGACGGTTCCCATCGGATCTCCAGTCCTCAGATGTCAGCCCTGCGATCTGAGTGGACCGCGAGGACCTGTTGCCGGCGGGCCGGTTCGGTTCCCAGCGCGCCTCACGTCCCCCGTAGGGTCCCGGTACCCACGACAAAACGTCCGGAGAACCCAGTGGGGCTCTCCGGACGCTGGTGTGGTGCTCAGGCCTTCGGGGCCAGCTTGTGCACCACGATGCCGGACTTGAAGGTGGTCGTGCCGAGCAATTCGAGGTGGGTGATGTCGACGTCGATGTCGCTGAAGAGACGCTCACCGCCGGCCAGTACCGGGAAGATCCAGAAGTGGTACTCGTCGACCAGCTTGTGGTCGAGCAGCGTCTTGGAGAAGGAGCCGGTGCCGTACTTCAGCAGGTCGCCGCCCTCCTCCTGCTTGAGCGCCTTGACCGCCTCCGCCGCGTCGCCCTCGAGCACCTTGGCGTTCCAGGTCGTGTCCTTGAGCGTCCTGGAGGCCACGTACTTCGGCATCGAGTTGATCTTGTCGGTGAACGGGTCGCCGCTGCGTTGCGACCAGGCCTCGGCGAAGCCTTCGTAGGTGACCCGGCCGAGCAGCAGTGCGTCGGTGTTCTCCATCAGGCTCGCGTTGTAGGTGGTGTGGTCGTCGTCCCAGTACGGGCCGCTCCAGTTCTGCGGGTTGGCGATGGCGCCGTTGAGCGTCATGAAGGTGGACTCGATCAGCTTCCTCATGGTCTTGCCTTTCGTGGCTGTAGTGCGTTGTCAGGGTTGGTAGGGGCGCGTGGTGCGAGCGTCCCGGAGTGCTTCGCCCCACCAGACGAGCTGGTCGAGCGCGTTCTTGACCGAGGCGTCGTAGCCGGCGCTCGGGCGGGGCCAGCTGCCGTCGGCGGCGAACTGTTCCCAGTAGCAGGGCAGCGTGACGGTGTTGTGGATCGTCACGGCGTGCAGTTCGGTGAAGACCTGCCGTAGCTGTGCGGCGGCGTACAGGCCTCCGGTCTCCCGGCCGTAGGTGACCAGTACGACGGGCTTGGCGTGCCACTCCTCGTAGTACCAGTCGAGTGCGGTCTTGAGCGGCGCCGGAAAGCTGCTGTTGTACTCCGGAGCCACCACCGCGAACGCATCCGCAGCAGCCAGCCGTGGAGCCAGTACTGCGACCTCGGCCGGTGTCGGCTCGTCCGTGTCGGCCAGCGTGTCGGGCAGGTTCGCAGTGGCGAGGTCGACCACGTCCAGGTCGAGGTCTGCTCGCTTGGCCGCCTGCCGCGTGAACCAGTCGGCCACTGTGGGGCCGAAGCGTCCGTTGCGGGTGCTGCCGATGATCACTGCGAGTCGTAGGGTCATCCCTGCTCACCTCCCTCGGTGCTGTGTTGTTCGGTGCTGTGTTGTTCGGTGCTGTTGAGGAAGACACTGCCGGAAGGGGTTTACGGTTTCTTTCCGGTCGCTCGGGCTCCGGCCGTAAGGACGGCCGGAAAGATAGGGTGCGCCCATGCGTTTCGGGGTCCTCGGACCGGTGACGGCCTGGACAGACGGCGGCGAGCCGGTCACTGTCCCAGGCCTCAAGGTGCGCGCCCTGCTGGCCGATCTGCTCGTGCACGAGGGGCGCCCGGTCCCGGCGGACCGCCTGATCGACGACCTCTGGGGCGAGGATCTGCCCGGCAACCCTGGTGGGACGCTGTCCGCCAAGGTCTCACAACTGCGGCGCGCTTTCGACGACGCCGAGCCGGGCAGCCGTGCTCTGGTGGTCTCCGGCCCAGCCGGGTACTCGCTGAAGCTCGACAGCGGCTCGTACGACGCCCTGAGGTTCGCCACCTACCTGGAGCAGGGACGGCTGGAGGAGGCCCTCGCACTGTGGCGTGGTCCTGCCTATGCGGACTTCGCCGATGAGGCGTTCGCGGAGACGGCGGTGGCCCGCCTGAGCGAGCAGCGGCTCACTGCGCAGGAGGACTACTTCGAGGCAAGGGTGGCCCGTGGCGACCAGGTCGTCGGTGAGCTTGCGGATCTCCTGGCCAAGCATCCGTTGCGCGAGCGGTTACGCGCGGTCCACATGAAGGCGCTGTATCGCGCCGGGCGGCAGAGCGAGGCTCTCGAGAGCTATGAGCAGTTGAGGACCCTGCTGGCAGACGAACTCGGCCTGGACCCGACTCCGGAGCTTGCTGAGCTCCAGCAGGCGATCCTGAGCCAGGAGCTCCCTCAGCAGCAGCGGCGGAACAACCTGCCGGCTCAACTCACAGCACTGGTCGGGCGTGTGGGGGCAATCGCTGAGATCGAGGAGCGTCTGCGGGATGACCGCCTGCTGACGCTGACGGGACCTGGGGGAGTGGGCAAGACCCGTCTGGCGCTTGCTGTGGCAGGGGATCTGGTGGATCGGTTCCCCGATGGCGTGATCCTCGTGGAGTTGGCTGCGGTGGCTCCTGATGCTTTCGACGTTGCCGGGGCGCTGGCGGACGCAGTACAGGCTGCTTTGGATCTGAGGGATGCGGCAGGCTCTGGTGGGTTGGCGGCGGCGTTGGAGTCGTTGGAGCTGCTGCTGGTGCTGGACAACTGCGAGCACGTGGTGGAGGAAGCCGCAGCGCTCACTGACCAGCTACTGGCGGCTGCGCCCGGTCTGAGGGTTTTGGCGACGAGTCGGGAGCCTCTGGGGCTGACTGGCGAAGCTGTGTGGAGTGTGCCGACGCTGGAGGTGCCTGCTCCCGCTGCTGCGCTTGCTGAGCTTCGTGAGGCGGCTGCTGTCCAGCTGTTTGTCAGCCGTGCGGCCGCTGCTGATCGCGGCTTCGTCCTGGACCGTGAGACTGCTGAAGCGGTCTCTGTACTTTGTCGGCGGCTGGACGGCATCCCGCTCGCTCTTGAGCTCGCAGCTACTCGGGTGCGTGCTCTTGGGGTGCACGGGTTGGTTGCTCGGCTCGACGACCGGTTCCGGCTGCTCGCAACCGGGCACAGAGGTGCTGCACCGCGGCAGCAGACGTTGATGGCGATGATCGACTGGAGTTGGGACCTGCTGTCTCCGACAGAGCAGGCCGTACTCCGACGCCTCGCAGTACAGACAGACGGCTGTACTGCGGACGCGGCCGAGCAGGTGTGCTCCGAAGAAGGCGTTGACGTGCTCGACGTACTGATGCGGCTGGTGGATCGCTCGCTCGTGGTGTCCGTGCACGGCGCGGACGGCCCGCGGTACCGGCTCCTCGAGTCAGTGGCGGCCTACTGCGTCGACAAGCTGCGTGAAGCCGGCGAGCTCGAGCAGATCCGGCAACGGCATCACCTGTACTACGTGGCGTTCGCTGAGGCTGCTCGGCCTTATCTGTATGGGCCTGAGCAGAGCAGGTGGCTCCAGCGGCTCGATGCCGAAGCAGGTAACCTCCGGGCTGCGCTGGACGACACTGTCGCCGGCGGGGATTTGTCGTTGGCTGAGCGACTTGTGGACGCGCTGGCTTGGTACTGGTTCCTTCGGGGCCGGTTCGCCGAGGCGCGACGCTCGCTGGAGGCTGTGGCGAGTCCACGGGCGACAGTCTGGCTTGCTGGGTTCATGTATCTGCAGGGCGACAATGAGGCCCCGGCTGTCCGTGATCGGGTCCTGGCTGCCGCCGACGCCAGGGGTGAGTGGTGGCTCGCCTTCACCGGTACTGACGTGGGTGATCTGCCGACCTGCTCCAAGTTGCTGGATAGCGCGCTGAAGTCCTTCGAGGAGGCGGGAGACCGCTGGGGGATTGCTGCGGTCTTGGTAGCCCGGGCGAAGCTTGCGCACGTCCGAGCCGATGTGGCGGGCCTTGAGAGGGACGGTAACGAGAGTGCGCGGCTGTTCCGGGAGCTAGGCGATCGTTGGGGGTTGCTGCAGGCTATTGGCTGGCTTGGGGGACTGGCGGAGCTGGCGGGGGACTTCGACGAGGCTGCGCGACTCCATACCGAGGGCCTGCACATGGCCGAGGAGCTCGGCCTGTGGGTCGAGGTCGCCGGCGAGCTGGGCTGGCTGGGGTGGACCGCGCTCCGGCAGGGGGAGTACGGCCAGGCTCGGGAGCTCGGCGAGCAGTGCTTGCGGCTGGCAACCGAACAAGGGCATCACCCGACCCAGGCGCTGGCGGGGCTCGTGCTGGGCTTTGCGGACCGGCGTACGGGGGACTTGGCGTCGGCGCAGAAGAGGTTGCAGGCGATGGTCGATTCAGCTCGTCAGCAGGATGACGTGGTGCTGCATCTGTCGATCGCGCTGGAGGAGTTGGGATACGCGCTGGAGCTCCAGGGTGACCTGGAGGGGGCTCGTGAGCTGCATGTCGAGGCGTTTGAGGTCTCGCGGGAATACGAGTCGCAGCGGGGGATGTGCTGGGCGCTGGAAGGCTTAGCGGCCTCTGCCGGGGACAAGGTTGTGGCGGCGCGTCTGCTGGGCGCTGCGGCGACGGTGCGCGCCGCTGAGGGGTATGTGGTCACGGCGGCGGAAGGGACCGACATCGAGCGTGCTGCCGCGGCCGCGCGGGATGCTCTTGGCGACTCGGCGTTCGCTACGCAGTACGAGCTTGGGCGTGGGCTGACACTGGACCAGGCGTTCTCAGAGGTAGAGGTCCCCGGCTAGGTACTTGAGGCCGGTGTCGGCGGCCACGGTGACCACTGTTTGCTCTGGAGTGAGTTCGGTGGCCAGTTGGATGGCTCCGAGCACGTTGAGGGCAGATGAGGTGCCGGCGAAGACTCCCTCTAGGCGGGAGAGGGATTTCACCAACTCCCGGGCCTCTGGTTCCTCCAGTGCGCGGGCTTCGTCGTAGCTGCCTGGGGTGAGCAGCGGTGGGATGGTGCCGGTCGCAGTACCTTCTGCGCGGTGTGGGCCGCCGAAGCCGGCCGTGAGCATGGGAGAGCTTGCGGGCTCCAGCGCGACGATGCGGTCTACCTTGCCGCGTATGGCTTGGGCTACTCCCACCAGCATGCCGCCGGTTCCTACGGCGGCGCAGAAGACGTCGAGCGTAGTACCGGCGGTTTGGGCGAGGATCTCGCGGCCGAGCACCGCATAGCCGTCCAAGGCGTCGGTGTTGTTGAACTGGTCCGTCCAGAAGGCGTTCTCGGCCTCCATGATGCGGTCGACCTCGTGGCGCATCCGGACGAACAGGTCCGGCGTGATGCGGCCCTGGTCGCTCGGCACTACGACCAGGTCGGCGCCGAACGCCTGCATCGTGCGGAGCTTCTCGGGCGAGAACGCGTCCGACGACACCAGCGACAGGGGATAGCCCTTCACCGCGCAGATGAAGGCCAGCGAGGAGCCCGTACTGCCGCCAGTGAACTCCACCACGCGCTGCCCCGGCCGCAGTACTCCGCGGCGCTCGGCGCCTTCGATCATGGCGAGGGCCATCCGATCCTTGTAGCTGCCGGTCGGGTTGCCGCCCTCGAGCTTGACCAGGACCTGGGCAGCGCCGTCCGGCACGATGCGCCGCAGTCTGACCAGGGGCGTGTCGCCGATCGCCTCAAGCACCGAGTCGAGGATCATCGGCTCAGTCCGCGAACACGGCGGGTACGCCGGCGACGACTCGGCCCAGCGTCCTGGTGAATCGCTCGCGCTCGGTGGCGGGCAGGTCCTGCAGGAGGTCGCTCAGACGCCTGGTTAACTCGTCGTGGAACCTGTTCAAAGCGCTGGTTCCTTCAGCGGTGAGCGTCACCTTGACGGCCCGGCGATCGTGCGGATTGTTCTCCCGGACCACCAGGCCGCGCTGCTGGGCGCGATCGACCAGCCCGGTCAGGCTGGACCGCTCCAGGCCGAGCATGCCGGACAGTTCCGCCATCCCGACCGAGCGGTCGCTGAGCGAGCACAACATCTGCGCCTGAGCCTGGGTGAGATCGCAGCCGCGGCCGACCTCGACGTACAGGTTCTGCACCAGGAAGGTCAGCCTGACCAGGGCGCTGGCGGCTCCGAGCGTCTCCTTCACGGGGCTCCCCTTGTGATTGTTCGTGGCACGAAGTAATTTGTTCGTCGGGTCAATATTACGTGGCACGAACTAATTGGGGTAGAGCATGGATTACGGGCATGAGCTGGTCTTCGGCACGTTCCTGACGCCGGCGGTCGAGGACGCCGAGCGGGTGATCGCGCTGGCGCGGCTGACCGAGCAGGTCGGGCTAGACCTCGTCACCGTGCAGGACCACCCGTACCAGCCGCGGCTGCTCGACGCCTGGACGCTGCTGTCGGTGATCGCGGCGCATACGGAGACGGTGAAGGTCTCCACCAACGTCGCGAACCTCCCGCTGCGGCACCCGGTCGTCCTGGCCCGCAGCGTGGCGACACTCGACCGGATCACCGGCGGGCGGGTTGAGCTCGGTCTGGGCGCAGGAGGCTTCCTGGAGGCCGTCGCTGCCAACGCTGGGCCGCAGCTGACGACAGGGGAGAGCATCACTGCGCTGGAGGAGGCCATCGCGATCATCCGCGAGGTCTGGACTCCGACTGGCGGCGGGATCCGCCTGGCGGGTAAGCACTACACGGTTGCGGGGGCTAAGCGCGGCCCTGAGCCCGCGCACGACGTGGAGATCTGGCTGGGCGCCTACAAGCCGCGCATGCTCGCGCTGACCGGCCGGCTCGCCGATGGCTGGCTGCCATCCAGCGGCTATGCGCCGCCGTCGGAGCTCCCCGCGATGAACAAAATCATCGACGAGGCGGCCACCGCGGCCGGGCGCGCCCCGTCCGCCATCCGCCGCCTCTACAACCTCTCCGGCCGCTTCGACGGCAACGGCGGCTTCCTTCAGGGCCCAGAGGACCTCTGGATCGAGCAACTAACCGAACTGACCCTGACCGAGGGCATGAGCACCTACATCCTCGCCTCAGACGACCCCGACAGCATCCGCCGCTTCGCCGAGGTAGCCGAAGCAGTCCGAGAGTCAGTAGCCGCCGCCCGCGCCACCACGTCGTTCGCCATCACCAACGGCGCCACGCCCTCGCCAGCCGCCACCCCCGCCCACTCGGACAGCACCGCCTCCATCCCTGCCGCCACCACGACCTCCACCGGCGCCTCAGCCACCCGCGGCAACTTCAGCGTGGTGCCGACCCCGCCACCCGCGACGAAGCGCAGCGCAGTACAGCCATGGGACGAAGCAGCCCGCCCAACCGGCCCAGCCCTCGACCCCGACCGCGTCTACGCACCACACCAACTGGCCTCAGGCCAGCACCTCATCGAAGTCCACGACCACCTACGCGCCGAACTCGACCAAATCCGAGACCTCATCGAACAGGTAGCAGCCGGCTCGATAGACGTAGGCCAAGCCCGCTCCCACATCAACACCATGACCATGCGCCAGAACAACTGGACCCTAGGCGTCTACTGCGAGTCCTACTGCCGCCTGGTAACGACACACCACTCAATAGAAGACGCCTCACTCTTCCCGCGCCTACGCCGAGCAGACCCCGCCCTGACACCAGTAGTGAACCGCCTCCAGGAAGAGCACCTGATCATCCACGACGTCCTAGAAGGCGTGGACAAGGCGCTCGTAGCCCTAGTAGACGGCTCAGGCGACATCACCGGCCTACGCACAGCCGTAGACCTCCTGGACGACACCCTCCTCTCGCACCTCTCCTACGAGGAACGAGAACTAGTCGAGCCCTTGGCCCGCCTAGGCGTGATGTAACTACTTGGCCTCGCCCAGCAGCGACGCGAGGATGTCGAGAAGCCGAAGCGTCGGCGCCTCCGCCAGTACGCGCGCAGCCGACGTCGCAGGCTCAGCGATCAGCCGAACCTGCAGCAGCTTGAAGTCACGAACGTTCCCCGGGTTGACCATGTCGCTGTGCACGGCGGCCAGGAAGTCCGCGCCCGCCGACGCGTTGCTGTAGGTCATCCGGATGAAGCTGTCGCTGACGGGGAAGAGATATGGCCGCTTGAGGTGCAGCAGCTTCGCCTTCTTGGCGTGCCCGAACCCGCGGTGCCCGGAGAACTTCTCGTCCAGCACGTTCGCCGCCTCGAACAGCGCGCTCCCCGGCGCCGCGTCCTCGAGCCGCGCGTCCACCGGGATCGCGGCGAACTCCTTCTCGGCCTCCACCTCGAGCAGCCAGGGAATGTCCGCCGCCCGCAGGTCGGAACCGGCCACCATCGTGCGCGCCAGGTCCTCCAGCGTCACCTTGTCCGGCTCGGAGCCACCGACGTTCGTCATCCCGGGAAGACCGTCGTAGTACTTCAGCACCGCGCCGTTCGTCTCGGCGTACAGCCGCAGCTGCGCGATTGCCTCGTCCACGACGATCTTCCGACTACCGATGTTCATGGCCACACCCTCACACTCTTCGTGGCAGACCCGCCAGCCGGACTGGGCCATCCGACTCCGAATCCGAGCTACATCCGGATGCGGTGAATCGTAGGGGACGCCCACCCGTACCCCGGCACAGGGTGACATCCCCACTTATCCACACCCTGTAACCAGTCGCCTCCAGCTCACTTCATTCTCCATAGACTCTCCGTCACAAGCCATCACCGAACGGAGGCGACATGACCCTTGCCAGACGGTTGCTCGCCTTCCTGCTTCGTTTGGCGAGTTCGTCGGGGAGGGGGTAGGGGTGCTCGGTGGGGAGGAGGGTGGTGGCTTCGGTGGGGGAGGTGCGGGTTAGGCGGGCTCGGCGATTTCGGGTGGGTAGGCCTGGTACACGGCGATGGTGGTCTCGTCGTACATCGCCCGGACCTGTCGGTAGGGCGTGGATGAAGTCATTGAGGGCTCCATGTTGGGGGATCGTAGTGCGGCCCTGGATCGGTTGTGCCGACCTAGGGCCGCTTGGGGTTCAGAGGGTGGTCAGGAGGAGGTGTAGGGCTAGGGCGGTGATCAGGAGGCTGGAGAGTAGGGCGGTTAGTAGGCGGGCCGTCGGGGTGGTGAGGAGGCGGCCTAGGAGGGCGCCGCTGGTGGCTAGGGCTAGTTGCCAGGAGGCCGAGGCGGTGAAGGCGGCTAGGACGAAGATGGATTGTTCTAGGTGGGTGGGGGTGGTGGCGTCTTGGCTGCCTAGGACAAGGGCGGTGAAGTAGATGATCGTGGTGGGGTTGAGAAGGGTCATGCCCAGCAGGGCGAAGTAGGCGCGGGTGGGGCTGGGTGGGGTGGTGGCTGACGTGGGAGAGGTCTGGAGGCGGCGATGTTGGGTGATGGCTGTGGTTGCGCCGCGTGTTGCCAAGGCCAGTAGGACTAAGACCGAGATCCACTTCAGTGGGGTGGTGATTGGTTCGATGAGTGGGGTCAGGGCTGAGCCGCCTGCGGTGGCGATGAGGGCGTAGAGGCCGTCTGCTGTCGCCACGCCTAGGGCTGCGAAGGCGCCTAGTTTCAGGGAAGTGCGGGCGGTGAGGGCCACAAGGTAGGTCGCGATGGCTCCGACGGGCATGGCGATGCCATAGCCGGCGAGGAGCCCCGCGACGAGGGCCGCGGTCACGACCGCGAGTTGGTAGGCCTCCGCAGTCGGCCGGTCTGCTGCTGGACCCGCACCGAAACAGTGGCGGAGGGCAATAGCAGAGGGGCACGAGTCGTGGTCATGCCTCGATCGTGCAGGTCGTCAGGTGACGCGAGCAAGTGGATTTACAGCTGGTGGGCGTGGGCTGTGGTGGGGGCCAGGAACAGGAGGATCGGGCGGCCGGTGTTGGGGAGGATGTCCGAGTAGGCCTGCAACTGTGGGGCGTAGTGGGCCACTCGGGTGTCCAGGGCAGCCGCGGGAATCGCGTCGGTCTTGTAGTCGACGATGATGAGGCTGCCGTCGTCCTCGCGGTAGATGAGGTCCACGAAGCCTTCGAGGACGGTGCCGTCTGGTTGGAGGGTGCCGACGTACGACTCGCGCCAGTGTTCGCGGGCGGCTGCTCGTTGGACAACCTCCGAGGCGAGAGCTGAGCGGACCAGCGCGGTCACGACGTCGGCGTACTCGACGATGCCTTCGGCGATGCACTGCGAAGAGACTGCGGCATCCAGGCCTGCACCGGTGGCTAGGTCGACGACCTGGAGCACGCCATGGACGGCTCGGCCGATGGCTGTGCCGTAGCGGCCCTTCGACCAGGGTGGCAACTCGACATCGCGAGGGGCTTTGGCGGCGCCCGGGTCTGCATCGTGGAGGGCGACATCCGGGCCGGTGCCCTCCAGGCCGGAGGCGCTTTGGGCGGATCGTTTGCGGCTGGCTTGGCGGGCGGAGGACACGCGGTCGTTCCACTCGGCGCGGTTCAGCGGTGGGGCGACCTCGGCTGAGGAGGAGCCGTTGGAGGTTGCGACGACGGCTGGGCCGGTGAAGAGGTTGGCCGAGGCCGCCTCGACGCCACCCGCGGAGGCGATGAGTTCGGCGTTGCTGGAGTGCTTGCGGTTGCCGGAGCGGTGCAAGGACACGACGAGGTGATCACGCGCGCGGGTGGCAGCGACGTACAGGAGTCGGCGGCGTTCGAAGTCGTCCATCTGCTCGTCGACGGGCTGCACGAGATCGAAGTCCTCGGTCTGGACGGACGACCGCAGCTTCACCGCATAACCGCCTTCGGCCGGCCACAACACCTGTACTCCGCGCTGGCGGTTCGGTGCGGCGGTCATGCCGGACAGGATGACGATCGGGAACTCCAGGCCCTTGGCGGCGTGGATCGTCATCACCCGTACCGCGTCCGCGTCCGTCTCGGGCAGGACGGCTTCGGCGACGCGCGAGGCTTCTTCGCCTTGATGCGCGGCCCAGGCGAGGTACGAACGCAGGCCGCCGTGCTCCACCTCGGACCAGGCGCGGGCCTGGTCGACGACGAATCGCACCCGGCGCCAGGCGTCACGGGCGCGGGGGCCCGTGGCGGCGACTTCGAGCATGCGGCGGTCGGCGACGATCCTGGCGAGTACTTCGCTCGGGGTCAGCCAGCGGGCGGCGTAGTACGTGCGGCGCAGCCACTCCATCGCCTCGCCGACCGGGTGAGTCAGGAGGGAGTCGGGGACTGGCGCGGTCAGGTTGAACGAGCCGCCGGAGCGCTTCCAGGTGAAGAGGTCGTCGTCGCCGCAGCCGAACAGGGGTGAGCGGAGGGAAGTTACTAGGGCGAGCTGGTCGCTGGGGTCGCCGAGGGCGCGGGCGCAGGCGAGCAGGTCGCGGACTTCGGCGGTTTGGTAGACGAGGGAGCTGGCTTCGGCGCGGTACGGGATGTCGGCGCGGTCTAGGGCTTCCTCGAGGAACGGGAGCGAGGTACGGGCTGGGACTAGTACGGCGATGTCGCCGGCGCCGGCGGGGCGCCAGGTGGTGGTCTTCTCGTCGTAGATCTGCCAGTTGTCGCGTAGGGCTTGGTCGATGATGGCGGCGACGTCGGCTGCTTCGCGCTCGCGGAGGACGGAGGCTTGGGCGCGGGGGAGGTCGACGTGCGGCTCGGAGCCGAGGATTGTCACGGCGG
The DNA here is from genome assembly GCF_039530625.1 of Kribbella sancticallisti. Taxonomy (NCBI): domain Bacteria; kingdom Bacillati; phylum Actinomycetota; class Actinomycetes; order Propionibacteriales; family Kribbellaceae; genus Kribbella; species Kribbella sancticallisti. Next base: position 477,408 of record NZ_BAAAOS010000019.1, read on the forward strand.
GTCCGCCGGGGGTACCTGGGGTGGCGGCTGTGGGAGACGACTGCGCGGCGCCTCCGGCGGCGGGCGAGTCGGCTGGTGCGAAGAGGTCGGTAGTTGTGGGGATGCCTGCGGGTGTGGGGGTGCCTGCGGGTGTGGGGGTGCCTGCGGGTGTGGGGGTGCCTGCGGCTGTGGAGATGTCGGCGTCGCCGGGTGGCTGGCGGTCGTCGGCGTCTGTGGGTGTGGGGACGGCGGTCAGGTGGCGGCGGAGCGGGATGACGCTGGCGAGGTGAGGTACGTCGGCAGCGGTGGTCAGGTCGGCGTCGGGTGCGTCGGCGCTGGGCGGGCCGGCGGTGGGCTCGCCGTCGGACAGGTCGGAGTCGGTGGGCTCGACGTCGGATCGGTCGGAGTCGGTGGGGTCTTCCAAGTCGCCGAGCAGGGAAAGTTGATCGCCGGTGACGTCCGTGATCGGCGTTGTGGTGAGGACGGCGGGGCTGTGGGCAGGAGCGTCGGCGGTGGGGTTTGCAGTGCCGGAACTGAGGGGCGTGTCGGCGGGGGAGATTGCAGCGCCGGGGCTCTGTGGGATGTCGGCGGTGGAGGTGATGGGGGCCGGGGAAAGGTCGTCTGGGGTGATCGCCGGCCGGGT